>NZ_JBHVPD010000015.1:0-123149 GCF_042887525.1 Kitasatospora sp. NPDC057936 | reverse complement strand
CCGACCGTCTCCCCGGCCCATTCCCCCATCGCCACAGAATGAGTCTGGCCCCACCGCTTGCGCGGCGGGGCCAGAACCCAAGATCTTCATCAGCCTTCTAGGGCCGATGTCGCCTAGGGTCGACGTCGCGCAGGATCGACGGCGCCTGGGGTTAACGGTGCTTAACCGGCCCGGCTAGTCTGGCCGCATGGTCAATCTGACGCGCATCTACACCCGTACCGGCGACGACGGCACCACCGCGCTCGGTGACATGAGCCGGACCACCAAGACCGACCCGCGGCTGGTCGCGTACGCCGACGCCAACGAGGCGAACGCGGCGATCGGCGTGGCCATTGCCGCCGGGGCGCTGGCGCCGGACGTCGTCGCGGTGCTCACCCGGATCCAGAACGACCTGTTCGACGTCGGCGCGGACCTCGCGACGCCCGTGGTCGAGAACCCGGAGTACCCGCCGCTGCGGGTCCTGCAGTCCTACATCGACCGGCTCGAAGGCGACTGCGACCACTACCTGGAGCAGCTGGAGAAGCTGCGCAGCTTCATCCTCCCCGGCGGCACGGCCGGCGCGGCCTACCTGCACCTGGCCTGCACGGTGGTGCGGCGGGCCGAGCGGGCCACCTGGACGGCGATCGAGACGCACGGGGACACCGTCAACCCGCTGACCGCCAAGTACCTGAACCGGCTCTCGGACCTGCTGTTCATCCTGGCCAGGGCGGCCAACAAGGAGCGCGGCGACGTCCTGTGGGTGCCGGGGGAGAACCGCTAGCGCCCTAGGGCAGCGGGGCCTTCTCCGGGGCGGGCTGCTCGACCGGCCGGCCGTCGACGACCGTCACGCCGGCCGGGGCCTCCTTGGGCCACTTCGAGTAGCAGCCGGCCACGACGACGTTGACGACGGCCGCGATGCCCAGCTTCCAGTACCACTGGGCGAAGGTGCCGAAGTGGGCGCTGCCCGCGGAGAGCGGGACGAGGAGGCTGATCAGGCTCAGGGTGATCGCGGCCGAGACGACCGTGCGCCAGGCGATCCGCCACTCGTGCCTGGTCCGCTCCGGGCCGTACTTGGGGGCGGGCAGCGGCTTGGGGCCGCCGGCGAAGCGGTGCAGGAAGTGCCGGTCGGCCCAGGCGACCAGCGAGGGCCCGTAGCCGACCGAGAAACCGGCGTAGCTCGCCGCCAGCGCGTGCATCCAGCCCGCCTCGGCGCCGCCCCGCAGGTTCAGGACGGTGAGCGCGTACAGCGCGAGGTCCACCACCGGGAGGCCGATCAGCAGCGCGGTGCTGGTGCGGCGCCACCGCAGCAGGTAGCGGGCGCTGAGGCCGAGGCCGAGCACGATCCACCAGGAGATCTCGGCCGCGACGATGAGGGTGACGATCACGTTCTGCTCCCGGACTGGTCGGCGGTGGTACCAGCCTCGTGTGCGGGCGCGCTCGCGTCGTCGTCGTGGAGTGCCGTCCCCGCGTGCATCTTTCGATGTAGCCGGATCCTCCGTGGACCGGAGCGGCGCGGTCCGCCGGGGATGGTGAGATGGGAGGGTGCTCCGTCCGTCCCTCTCACCACGCGCGCTGGACCGGCTGATCGCCCTCTGCGGGCTGCTCGGCGGTGCGGTGCTGATCGCCTTCAAGGTGTACGACCGGCCCGACGACCTCCCGCTGTGGGCCGTCGTGGCGCCGCTGCTCGTGATGGCCGCGCTGGAGCTGGTGCGGCGGCGCAGGCCGGTGCTGGCGGTCTCCCTCGGCGGGCTCGCCTTCGCGGGCAGCATCCTCGCGGGCAGCCTGCTGGCGACGACCATCATGTACACCGACCTGCTGTACGCGGCGGTGATCTACGGGTCCGCGCGGATGTCGCGGATCCTGCACCTGACCGGCGGCGCCACCGTGCTGGTGCTCTCCACGCTGGCGCTGATCTACAGCGGGACGCCGGCCGGGCTGCTCGTCGTGGTGGTCACCTCGCTGGTCTTCCTGGCGCCGGTGTGGACCGGGGACGTGGTGCGCAAGCACCGGCAGGAGGCGGAGACCGAGCGGCTGCGCGCCGAACAGACCGCGCTGCTCTCGGAGATGGACCGCCGCGAGGCCATCGTCACCGAACGGGCCCGGATGGCACGGGAGTTGCACGACGTGGTGGCCAACCACCTGTCGGCGATCGCGATCCACGCGACCGGCGCGCAGTCCGTCGCCCGGCGCCAGCGGCGGGCCGAGGACGACCCGCTGGTCGAGGTGCTCGCCGTGATCCGGGAGAACAGCGTCCAAGGATTGGCCGAAATGCGTCGCATGATCGGACTGCTCCGGGACAGCGGCGGGGGCGAGGCCGACGAGTCCTACGCGGCGCCCGACCTCGCCGCGGTGGACGCGCTGCTGACGAAGGCCCGCGCGGCCGGCCGGGACGTCGGGCTGGAGTTCGAGCTGAGCGAGCACGGCGAGCGCGGCGAGCTGCCGGTGCCGGTGGGCCTGGCCGCGTACCGGATCGTGCAGGAGTCGCTGACCAACGCGCTCAAGCACGCCGGGCCCGGCCTGGTGCGGCTGCGGCTGGACTTCGGGGCGGGGGAGCTGCGGATCGCCGTCGACAGCCCGTACCGCGCCGAGGAGGGCCGCGGGCTGCCGGGGGCGCGGGCCGGGCTGGTGGGCATGTCGGAGCGGGCCGGGCTGCTCGGCGGCAGTTTCGAGGCGGGGCCGCGGGACGGGAACTGGAGCGTGCGCGCGGTGCTGCCGCACGGCCGGGGGAGCGAAGGGAACGAGGGACGCGCGTGACGATTCGGGTGCTGGTGGCCGAGGACCAGGCCGCGGTGCGGGCGGCGCTGGTGATGATCCTGCGGGCCGAGCCGGACGTCGAGGTGGTCGGACAGGCCGCCGACGGCGAGGAGGCCGTCCGGCTGGCCCTGGAGCTGCGGCCGGACGTGGTGCTGATGGACGTGCAGATGCCGCGCCTGGACGGCGTCTCGGCGACCCGCGAGGTGGTGGCCGCCGGCGCGGCCCAGGTGCTCGTGCTGACCACCTTCGACCTGGACGAGTACGTGTACGGCGCGCTGCGGGCCGGCGCGGCCGGCTTCCTGCTCAAGGACCTGGAGGCGGACACCCTCGTCGAGGGCATCCGGACGGTGGCGCGCGGGGACGGCATGCTGGCGCCCTCGGTGACCAGGCGGCTGATCGGCACCTTCGCCCGGCCGGACCGGGCGGTGGGGCCGGACACCCGGGAGGCGGTGGCCGGGCTCACCCCGCGCGAGCGCGAGGTGCTGGCCTGCATCGGCGCCGGGCTGTCGAACGGGGAGATCGCCGCCCGGCTCGCGATGGCGGAGGCGACCACGAAGACGCACGTCAGCCGGATCCTCGCGAAGCTGCGGCTGCGCAGCCGGGTGCAGGCGGCGATCCTGGCGCAGGACCTCGGGCTGATGATCTGACCGTCGCACCGACGATCGGCCGGGCTGATTGGTTCACCTGACCAGGTCGGTTGCAGATCACACTCCCGATTGCTATTGCACGGACGAAATGGGCGTTAGAGTCCCCGCCAGAGCGACGCGGCTCTACCGGGCGGCGACCCCTGCCCTGAGCCGCTTTCAGGGCCCGCCCGCGAGGCGGCGACGGCATCGGGAGACCCGCCATGAGCAATGCGTCCAGCAAGCAGATCGCCGTGATCGGTGCCGGCCTGATGGGCGCCGGCATCGCCCAGGTGTCGGCCCAGGCCGGCCACCCGGTGGTGCTGCGGGACGTCACCGACGAGGCGCTGCAGCGCGGTCTCGCCGGCATCCGCGCCTCGTACGAGAAGTTCGTCGCCAAGGGCCGGATGAGCGCGGAGGACGCCGAGGCCGCCCTCGGCCGGATCACCACCACCACCGACCTGGGCGCCGTCGCCGGGGCCGACATCGTGGTCGAGGCCGTGTTCGAGAAGCTGGAGGTCAAGGAGGCCGTCTTCCGCGAGCTCGACAAGCTCGCCAAGGACGGCGCCGTGCTCGCCTCCAACACCTCCGCGATCCCGATCACCCGGATCGCCGCCGCCACCCGGCGCCCGGAGTCCGTCATCGGCGTGCACTTCTTCTCGCCGGTGCCGCTGATGAAGCTGGTCGAGCTGGTGCGCGGCTACAAGACCAGCGACGAGACGCTGGCCACCGCCCGCGCCTTCGCCGAGGGCGTCGGCAAGGAGGTCGTGGTGGTCAACCGCGACGTGGCCGGCTTCGTCACCACCCGCCTGATCACCGCCCTGGTCGTCGAGGCCGCCAAGCTGTACGAGACGGGCGTGGCGACCGCCGAGGACATCGACAAGGCCTGCCGCCTCGGCTTCGGCCACCCGATGGGCCCGCTGGAGACCGCCGACCTGACCGGCGTCGACATCCTGCTGCACGCCGCCCGCAACATCTACGAGGAGACCCAGGACGAGAAGTTCGCCGCCCCGGAGGTCATGGCCCGCATGGTCACCGCCGGCGACCTCGGCCGCAAGAGCGGCCGCGGCTTCTACGGGCACGAGGGCAAGTAACCCACGGGCCGCGGGGCCGGGCGGGCCGGGCGATCGAGCATCGTAGGACCCGCCCCGCCCGGGGCGGGTGAGTTTCCTCACGCCGGGTGCCGCAGACGGGTGATTTGGGCGGTAATCGAGCGTAGGTGTGGAGACTACCTGCGTATATTCCCTCGGACGAGTGAAGTTGCTTCAGATCTGACCGCAACCAGCAACCTGCGGTGCTGGTTCGCCGTCAGATGAGGGGCCCAGGTTTGAACGACGGGCGGCCGGCCCGGGCGCGCGGCCCGTCGCCGTTCGGCGCAGCAGGCGGGCCTCCGGACGAGGGGCCACGGCCCGCCCGGGCGGCCACCCCGCTCCCCGGCCCGGCACGGCCGGGGCGGACCCACACCCCCGACACCGGGACCGGCCAGGCGAAGGAGGAGGAGAGCATGCGCATCACCGGCGACCACAGGGCGCTGGCCATCGAGGGCCGCCTCGACGTGCGCACCGCCGCCGACGCGCGGGCCCGGCTCCACCAGGCCGTCGACACCGGCCTCGGCGACCTCGTGCTCGACCTCGCCCGCCTGGAGTTCTGGGACGCCACCGGCCTCGGCGTCATCATGGGCACCCACCGCCGGGCCGGCCGGATCGGCCGCCGGCTCGTGCTGCGCTCCGTCCCGGCCCAGCTCCAGCGGCTGCTGGTGGCCACCAAGCTGCACCGCATCCTCGCCGTGGACGGCGGCGTCGCCGAGGCGCACGGGGTCGGTCTCTGAAGCACGCCGAAGGGGCTCCGGAAGGGGCTCCGAACGCGCTCCGGAAAGCGCTCCGGGGGCGCACGAGGCCCTCGTGGGGCGCGCGTGACGGGACGGCGCTGCACACGCGGGGCCGGATGTGCGAGAGTCTGCCCGTCAGAAGACGGCCGCCGCAGCCGGGCCATGCCCGCCCGGTCCCCGCACGGCCGCGACCGAGACGTCAGCCGGCCGGCGCGGCACGCCGGCGGCCGAGCACGATGCGGAGCAGAACGTGGCACAGCCAACCGGTGAGTTCCGGCAGGAGGCCGTCCGCGCCCGCAGTGGCGAGCTGGTCTCCGGCGCTCTGCTGGTGGGCGTCGGCGCGCCGGACGGCTCCGAGGCCCGGCCCTGCCCCGAGGAGTGGCGCCCGCGCCCCCGCCGGGTGCTGCGCAGCGAGCCCGCCCGCGGACCCGTCGGCGGCGTCGAGCGGGCGGTCGGCCCGCTCGCCCTCGGCGCCGGGCCCGCCGACCTGCCGCTGCTCGACCGCGAGGCGGACGTCGCCGAACTCCTCGGCCTGCTCGCCGAGGGCCGCTCGATACGCCTGGTCGGCCAGGCCGGCTCCGGTCGCAGCGCCCTGCTGTCGGCCGTCGCCGAGGCCGCCGCCGACCTCGCCCCCGGCGGCGTCGTCCAGCTCTGCGGCCACCGCCGCACGACCGCCGACGTGCTCCAGGAGCTGTTCGCCGCCACCCACCACGCCCCCGGCTACCGCCCCGACCCGGCCCAGCTGGCCGCGCACCTCGCCGACGTCGGCGCGATCGTCGTGATCGACGGCGCCGAACCCTCCGGCGCCGAGCTGGAGGAGCTGCTCTCCGCCGCCCCCCGCTGCGCCTTCCTGATCTCGGTCGACCCCGCCGCCCCGCCGCTGTCGGCCGGCTCCCGGCTCCAGGACCACCCCGTCGCCGGACTCTCGCGCGCCGCCTGCCTCGCGCTCGCCGCCCGGCTGGCCGGGCGGCCGCTGGACGTCGCCGAGAAGGCCTGGGCGGTCGACCTCTGGTTCGAGTCCGAGGGACTGCCGCTGCGCTTCGTCCAGGCCGCCGCGCTGCTGCGCCAGCGGGACGTGGCGGTGGACGCGCTGGTCGCCGCCGAGGAGGACCGCCTGGACGTCTTCGGCGCGGTCGACGGGCCCGTCCACGACCCCGACCCGGCCGTCCGCGAGGGTGCGCTGCGCCGGACCGTGCCGCTGCCGTCCGTCGCCGAGACCGCCTCGCCCGCCGTCCGGCTCGCCGAGGGGCTGAGCGAGCCCGCGCAGGCCGTGCTGCGGCTCGCCGTGGCACTCGGCGGCGAGTGCCCGACCGCGCCGCACCTGCCCGCGCTGATCGACGTCGGCCAGGGCGAGAGCGCGCTCGCCGAGCTCGCCGACGCCGGGCTCGCGGTGTCCATCGGTGGCCACCACCGGCTGACCGCCGGGGCGCTCGAACTGCTCCTCCCGCACTGGCCGGCGCGCGGCAGCGTCGACGGCGCGGCGCAGCACTTCGCCTGGTGGGTCGGGCACAGCTCGGTGTCGCTCGGGCAGATCGCGGCCGAGGCGGAGGTGGTGATCGGCGTCCTGCTGGCCGACCGCACCGGCGGGCGCCACGAGGCCGTCGTCCGGCTGGCCAGGGCCGCCGCCCCCGCGCTGGCCCTGTCGCTGCGCTGGGGGGCCTGGGAGCGGGCGCTGCAGCTGGGTCTGGAGGCCGCCAGGCGGACCGCCTCCAAGGCCGACGAGGCCTGGTTCCACCACGAGTTGGGCGTCTACGCGATCTGCGCGCAGGAACCGTCCCAGGCGATCGCCGAGCTGGAGACCGCGCTCACGCTGCGGGCCGTCGTCGGCGAGCAGCGCGGGGTCGCGGCGGCGCGTCGGATGCTCGACCTGCTGCGGGCCGAGGGCCGTCAACTGCCGGGCGCCCAGCCCTCGGCGGCGCCTGCGCGCGGTCCGGTGATCCGCAAGATCGCGGCCAGGGTGCCGTCCGGGCTGCGGTCGAGCCGGCGCCGGCGGGTGGTCGTCGCGTCGGCGGCGGTGCTCACGCTCGGGGTGCTCAGCACGGCGGTGGCGATGAGCGTCACCGGGCCGGGGGAGCAGCGGACCAACGACCCGCACAGCCGGCTCGACCAGGACGACACCGGCACCGGCGGGCAGGTCCCGCTGCCGCACTCCAGCACCGGCGCCGCCACGACGGCCGGCGCGGACGCCCCGGGCAGCAGCCCGGCGGCGAACGGGACCAGCCCGGAGCCCTCGGCGAGCGGCAGTGCGACGCACTCGCCGACCGCGTCGGCGTCGGCCTCGGCGACGGCGTCGAAGAAGCCGAGCCGCTCGCCCGGCGCGACGGGTTCGGACGCCCCGCAGCAGCCGCAGCCGCCCGCTCCGGGCGACCCGCAGCCGCCGACGCAGCAGCCGGGGCCCGGGCCGCAGCAGCCGCCCGTGACCCACCCGAGCCAGCCGCCGGCGCCGAGCAGTTCGCCGACGTCCTCGACCCCGAGTCCGTCGCAGTCGACCAAGCCCCCGACGACGCCGGCACCGACCGGACCTGGCACGCCGTCTCCGACGGCGACCTGAGGCGTCAGAACAGCTTCAGCTTGTCGTCGTCGATGCCGCGCAGCTCGTCGTAGTCCAGGACCACGCAGCCGATGCCCCGGTCGGTGGCCAGCACGCGGGCCTGGGGCTTGATCTCCTGCGCGGCGAAGACGCCCTTGACCGGGGCCAGCAGCGGGTCCCGGTTGAGGAGTTCGAGGTAGCGGGTGAGCTGCTCGACGCCGTCGATCTCGCCGCGGCGCTTGATCTCGACGGCGACCGTCGCCCCGTCGGAGTCGCGGCACAGGATGTCGACCGGGCCGATCGCGGTCGGGTACTCGCGGCGGATCAGCGACCAGCCGGCGCCGAGCACCTCCATGCGATCCGCCAGCAGCTCCTGGAGGTGTGCCTCGACGCCGTCCTTGATCAGGCCCGGGTCGACCCCGAGCTCGTGGGACGAGTCGTGCAGCACCTCCTCCAGGGTGATGATGAGCTTCTCGCCGGCCTTGTTCTCCACCGTCCAGACCCCGTCAGCCTCCTTGAGGACGCACGGCGGGGACATCCAGTTGAGCGGCTTGTAGGCGCGGTCGTCGGCGTGGATGCTGACGCTGCCGTCGGCCTTGACCAGGATGAGCCTGGTGGCGGAGGGCAGATGGGCGGAGAGCCGACCGGCATAGTCGACTGAGCAGCGGGCAATTACGAGACGCACGGTCGACCACGCTAGCCCACCGGGGCCAGTTGATGCGATTCCGCGACGACGGGGTGAAGGAAGCGCGAACCCCGCGAACATGGAGGTTCGGCGATTCCGGGGATGCCTCCCGCGGTCTGGCGCCCCTACGCTGGGGTCGCTACCGTGTGTGACGGCATGCGTGCGGGGCCGCTGTCAACGGGGATGGAGACTTCAGATGAACGATCCGACAGGATCCGGCCATTCTGGTGCACCACGGCGTATTTACGGAGCAATCCCTAGGAACCACCGGCCTGGCCCGCCGTTGACTGACACGCTGTTCTGAAGCGGTCGGTATCCGGGACGTTACGTCCAGTGGTGCCGCCGCACCCTTCGCACGGCGCCGGAAACAGCCGTTCCGTCGCTGTTCCGGACATCCCGTGCGATTTCGCCCACCCTCACTGTGAGCTTCGGACCACGCACCACCACCCGCGCGCCGCGCGCGGGTGGTCCGCGAGAGGAGAATCCATGTCGCTCGACGTCTCACCGGCCCTGCTCGAAAAGGCCGAGCGGGGCGAGGTCGACGAGCGGGAATTCGTCGACTGCGTCCGCGTCTCGCTGCCGTACGCCTGGAACCTGATCAGCTCGCTGGTCGCCCAGGCCAAGGTCGACGGCACCGATTTCGCCGACAACCAGGTACCGCCGCCCAGCGAGCAGGCCCGCGGCCAGCTCCTGCGGGCGCTCGCCAGCGACGCCATCCGGGGTGCCCTGCAGCGGCACTTCGGGGTCCGGCTGGCCTTCCAGAACTGTCACCGGGTGGCGGTGTTCCTGCCGTCCGACGCCAACGAGGCGCGGTTCGACCGCTTCACGTCCGTCCGGGAGCAGCTGCTCAACCAGTCCGAGGAACTGCGGGACTGCTGATCGACCCGCTCACGGCGGCGCCGGAACGCCGTCGGCCCCTCCCCCGGTGCGGGGGGAGGGGGCGGCGCGGTTCGGTCCGGCCGGGCGGTGCGGCTCAGCTCAGTTGCGGGAGCACCTCCGAACCGAGCCGGGCGATGTTGTGCAGGGTCGCCTCGCGGTCGCCGCTGCCCTCGGCGAGCAGTGCGAAGCGGCGGATGCCGGTCCGCTCGGCGGTGGCCAGCAGACGGTCGGCGCACTGCTTCGGGGTGCCCACCGCGTGCAGGTCGCACAGGAACTCGGTGTACTGGTGCGGGTCGCGCATCTTGCGCTCCCGGCCGTCCACGGTGCGGTGGGCGCCGAGCCCGTACTCGAACCAGCCCGGCATCGCGCTCAGCAGCGTGGCCCGCGCCGTCGAGGTGCGGTCGTCGACCTGGGCCACGCCGGCCGCGACGTGCCGGCGGTTGATCCGGCGCAGCTGCTCCTCGTCGCGTCCGGCGGCCAGCCAGGCGCTGCGGTACAGCTCCAGCATGTTCAGCTTGTCGTCGTCGCCCGAGTGCATGCCCAGCAGCATCGGCAGGCCGCGTTCGGCGGCGAGTCTGACCCCGGCCGGGGACGTGCACGCGACGACCACCGGCGGGCCGGCCACCGGCCGTCCGGCGGGGGTGAGTTCGTCGCCCGCGCCGAGGCTCGCACCCGCCCCCTCGACGTCCTGGCGCTGACGCGGCAGGCGCACCCGGCCGCCGGGGTCGCCGAGGCCCAGCCAGGCGCCCAGCCCGGGCCGGCGCAGCGGCTCGGTCGCCCGCGGGACGACGGCGACCTCGGGGAAGGCGAACTGCGGCCCGTCCGCGCCGACCCGGGAGCCGCGCAGCCAGCGCAGCAGCAGGTCCAGTCGCTCCGGGAAGCCGTTCTCGAAGGCGTCCACGCCGCTGCCGAACACGTCCAGGTCGATCCACGGGCCGCCGCGGCCCACCCCGAGCGTGAAGCGCCCGCCGGAGGTGAGGTGCAGCAGCGCGGCCTGCTCGCCGAGCGCCACCGGGTGGGCGGTGGACAGCACGCTGACGGCGGTGCCGACGCCGATCCGGCGGGTGCGGCCGAGCAGCAGGGCGGCGAGCGTGGCGGCGTTCGGGCAGACCCCGTACGGGACGAAGTGGTGTTCGGCCAGCCAGACGCTGTCCAGGCCCGCGCGTTCGGCCTCGACGGCGGCGCGCACGGTGCGGTCGAGCGCCTCCCCGTGGCTCTGCCCGGGGAACTGCGCGGAGAGCATGAAGGCGCCGACCCGGATCGGTGCGGTGTCCGCGGGGAACGCGGCGGCCCGCTGCGCGGCGGGCAGCGGATCGCCGGCGGCGGCCGTCACCGGGGGGACGGTGGTCAGCGCGGGCCCGGGGGCGGGCGGCCGGACCCCGACGGGCCGACGGGTCTCGGCGCGGGCGGTGGTCTTGGACATCGGTGGGCCTCCTCGGGTGCGCGCAGGGTCTGCGGGCCCCGCCTGTTCCCCTTGTGGGTATCGGATGTCATGTGCCAATGGCACGCCGAACCACGAATTTCGGGGAAGATCGGGTGGATCTCGCCGGAAACCCCGAACCGGCGCGTGATGCCGTGATAGAGGCTCTCGGGGGTCGTGCCCGGCCGTAGGCTGGAACGGTCCCGAGCCACCGGAGAGAGGTAGTCGCCGTGTCGCCCCGCCACAACCGGATCAAGAGCGCCGCCCACCGGGCGGACGAACCGGCCGCCCCGCTGGGCGGTTCGCTGCGCCGCACCGAGAGCTACCAGGGCGACGACTGGGTGGTCCAGACGGTCGCCGGGACGTCCGGGCGCAGCTACCGCTGCCCGGGCTGCGACCAGGAGATCCCGTCCGGGGTCGGCCACGTGGTCGCCTGGCCGATGCACGGCGCCGGGGTGGACGACCGGCGGCACTGGCACCGCGCGTGCTGGGGAGCGCGGGAGCGCCGGGCCTCCAACGTGCTGCGGGGCCGCGGCGCTCCGCGGTACTGATCCGTCGCTCCGGCCGGCGGTCAACCGCCTTACGCGTCGCGGTTCTTGAGCACGAGCGCGCCGCCGGCCAGGGCGGCCAGCGTCCAGGCCAGGCAGATCGCGAAACCGGCCCACGGTCCGTACGGCTGGCCGTGCTGCTCGTACACCAGCAGCATTCGCGAGCCCGCGTAGTCCGGGAAGTAGTGCGCGAGCGTCTTGACCTTCGGCACCGCCGAGAGGATCGGCGAGAGCAGGAAGAAGAACGGCACCAGCACGCCCAGCGCGAGCGTCTGGTTGTGCAGCATCGCCGTGACGCCGGCCGAGAACAGGCAGAGCATCGTCAGGTAGAGCGCGGCGCCGAACACTGCGCGCAGCACGTTCGGTTCGCCGAGGGTGGTGGAGTGCGAGCCGAGCAGCGACTGGCCGATGAAGAAGGTGACGAAGGCCGTCACGACCGACACGGCCAGGGCCAGCGAGCCGAGGACGACGGCCTTGCCGGTGAGCAGGGTGCCGCGCTGCGGGACGGCGGCCAGGCTGACCCGGACCATGCCGGTGCTGTACTCGTTGCCGATGGCCAGCACGCCGAAGACGATGATGGCGAGCTCGCCGAGCATGATGCCGGAGAAGGCCGTGCCGGTGGCGTCGAACGGGCTCTGGTCGTTGCGCCGGAACTCGGTGAAGTTGTTGTTGGTCAGCAGGGACAGCAGCGCGCCGATGCCGACCGTGACGACGAAGGTCAGCGCGAGGGTCCAGACCGTCGAGCGGACGCTGCGGATCTTCGTCCACTCGGAGCGCAGGATCGCGGGGAAGGACGCCATCTCAGTTCTCCTCCTGTCCGGCCGGGGCGGCCGCCTGTTCGGCGCCGGGCTGCCAGCCGGCGCCCCACACGCCGGGCGCGCCGGCCGCGTCCCGGCCCGGTCCGTCGCCGGCGTGGTACTCCACCGAGTCGGCCGTCATCTGCATGAAGGCCTCCTCCAACGAGGCCTGCTGGGGGCTGAGTTCGTGCAGGACGACGCCGTTCGCGGCGGCCAGGTCGCCGAGGCCGGCGAGGTCGCCGTCGACCACCTCGTAGGAGCCGTCCGGCCCGGTCTCGTGGCGGATCCCGGCGCCGGCCAGGACGTCGAGCAGGCGCTCGGGGCTCGGGGTGCGCAGCCGCACGGCGGAGCGGGAGTTGCGCCGGATGAACTCGGGCATCGGCAGGTCGGCGAGCAGCCGGCCCCGGCCGATGACGACGAGGTGGTCGGCGGTGACGGCCATCTCGCTCATCAGGTGCGAGGAGACGAAGACGGTGCGGCCCTCGGCGGCGAGCCGCTTCATCAGGTTGCGGATCCAGAGGATGCCCTCCGGGTCCAGGCCGTTGACCGGCTCGTCGAACATGACGATCTCCGGGTCGCCGAGCAGTGCGGAGGCGATGCCCAGGCGCTGGCCCATGCCGAGCGAGAAGCCGCGGGCGCGCTTGCGGGCGACCGGGGTGAGGCCGACGAGGGCGAGCACCTCGTCGACCCGGCGCTCGGGGATCCGGTTGCTCTGGGCGAGCCAGAGCAGGTGGTCGCGGGCGGTGCGCCCGGGGTGGACGGCCTTGGCCTCCAGCAGGGCGCCGATGTACTTGAGCGGTTCGCTGAGCTGTCCGTACCTCCGGCCGTCGATGGTGACCCGGCCGGAGGTGGGTCTGTCGAGGTCGAGGATCATGCGCATGGTGGTGGACTTGCCCGCGCCGTTGGGGCCGAGGAAGCCGGTGACGACTCCCTGGGGCACCCGGAAGCTGAGCCGGTCCACCGCGAGGGTCTTGCCGTAACGTTTCGTCAGGTCGTGCAACTCGATCATTCGCGCTCCCTTACTCTCTGTCAGGCTAGGACAAAGCGGATATCGCGGCCCGCTGAGTGGGCCCGCCGGGCGCACCGGAATACGGTGGCCCCATGACCCAGCTCCCCTCAGCATTGTCGGTGCGCGAGAGCGGCACCGGAACGCCCCTCGTACTCCTGCACGCCTTCCCGCTGAACGCCGCGATGTGGTCCGCCCAACTGGACGCGCTGCCCGGACTGACCGGGGACGACGCCCGCGTGCTCGCCCCCGACCAGCGGGGGTTCGGCGGCACCGTGCTGGGCACCGACGAACCCTCGCTGGACCTGGTCGCGGACGACCTCGCGCTGCTGCTGGACGCGGCCGGGATCGACCGGGCGGTGGTCGGCGGGCTCTCCATGGGCGGCTACGTGGCGCTGGCCTTCGCCCGCCGTCACCCGGACCGGCTGGCCGGGCTGCTGCTGGCCAACACCCGCGCCACCGCCGACTCCGACGCCGTCCGCGCCAACCGGGAGCGCATCGCCGCCGCGGTCCTCGCCCGGGACAGCGTCCAGCTGCTGTTCGACGAGGAGGTGGCGGCCGGCCAGCTCGGTCCGGACTCGCAGCACCTGGTCGAGCGGGTGCAGGCGCTGGTCGCCGCCGCGCCGCCGGCCGCCGTCGCGTGGGCGCAGCGGGCCATGGCGGCCCGGCCGGACTCCCGGGAGGTGCTCGCCGGGGTGCGGGTGCCGACCGCGGTCGTCGCGGGCGCCGAGGACGCCCTGGTGGCCGTCGAGGAGGCCGAGCTGATGGCGCGGCTGCGGCCGGACGCCGAACTGACCGTCATCCCCGGGGTGGGCCACCTGAGCGCCCTGGAGGCACCGGAGGCGTTCGACGACGCCGTGCGCAAGCTGCTCGCCCGGGTGGCCGCCGGATGACCGAGGAGGAGGCCGGCTGGGACTTCTCGGCCCTGGAGGTGACCGGCCGGATGCCGCTGACGAACCGCGGCGAGGGGCTGCTGGAGCTGACCCTGGAGCCGCTCGGCGAGGACTACTGGATGCGCCCGGGGGAGACCTTCATCGTCACCTCGTACGGCGACCACGGCTCGGGCCACCCGTTCGAGGTGCAGTACTGGCCGGACTCGGTCTCGGTGTGGTGCACGTCGTGGTTCGGCACCGTCTCGGACGACGAGGGCAACCAGCTCAGCAGCGGCCACCAGCGGCCGGACGGGGCCTACCCGAGATGATGACGCCCTGAACGACGGCGGGCCCTCACCCGGGAGGGTGAGGGCCCGCCGTGCTGCTGCGTCAGCGGCCCTGCTGGGCGGGCACGCCGATGGTGTCGTCGTTCGGCAGCGAGGCGGCGGCCACGGCCGCGCCGGTCAGCGTCGCCAGCATCTCGCGGACGTTGGTCAGCTGGGCGTTGATGCTGTCGCGGCGGTTGGTGAGCGCCGCCAGCTCGCGCTCGGACTCGCTGCGGATCCGGTCGGCCTTGGCGTTCGCGTCGGCCACGATGTCCTCGGACTGGCGCTGGGCCGTCTCGACGGTCTGGCGGGCGCGGCGCTCGGCGTCGGTGCGCAGCTTCTCGGCCTCCAGGCGCAGCTGCTCGGCCCGGTGCTCGATCTCGGCGAGGCGCTTCTCGGCCTTGGCCTGACGGGCGGCCAGGTCGCGCTCGGACTGCTCGCGGCGCTTGGCCAGGTTGGTCTCGAACTCCAGCGCGGCCTGGGCGGCCTTGGTGCGGGTCTCCTCGAAGAGGGCGTCCGCCTCCTCGCGCTTGTTCTGCGCGTCCTTGTTGGCCTCGGCGCGCAGCTGGGCCGCGTCGCTCTTGGCCTTGTCGACGATCCGCATGCCCTCGTCCTCCGCCTTGGCCTTGCGGTCCTTGGCGTAGTTCTCGGCCTCGGTGCGGACCTGCTGGGCGGCGGCCTCGGCGAGCTCGCGGTGCTGCTCGGCGGCGCGGTGCGCCTCGTCGCGCAGGTCCTTGGCCTCCTCCTCGGCGAGGCGCAGGATCTTCTCGACCCGGGCGCCGAGACCGGCGTACGACGGCTCCTGCTCGGCGACCGCCGCCTGGGCGGTCTGCGTCTCCAGGTGGAGCTCCTCGATGCGCTTCTCCAGCGCACTGATCCGGGTCAAGGCACTGTCACGGTCGGCCACCAGCTTGGTGATCCGCTCGTCGACCTGGGCACGCTCGTACCCACGGCGCACCAGGTCGAAGCCGTGAGGGGAGTGACTGTCGCTCATGGGGTTCTGGGCTTCCTGTCGTCAAACCGCTGAGGTGGTTGAGGGAATCCTGACACGGTACCGGAGTGTCGACGGCGAAATGCCGTTGTCCCGCGGACAATGTCCGCTCAATCGGGTGGTGCGTTCTTGGAGCGATTGCCACCCGACCGGGGGGAGCCAACTCCGGCACCGGCCTTGGCACCCCCGTCCTTCTTGCTGCTTCCCCCGTTGGTCTGTGCGACCGGTGCCGGTGCCTCAAAGGCCTCCAGGGCGGACAGGACGTCCTGGACCCTGGAGATCTCGGTGTTGATGTCCTTGCGACGGCGCACCAGTTCGTCGAGCTCGCGCCGGCCCTCGGTGGTGACGCGCTCCGCCTCGGCGCGCGCCTCCTCCAGCAGGCGCTCGGCCTCGGCCTTGGCCAGCTCGACCTGCTCGTCCGCCGCGCGGTCGGCGGCCTGCAGCCGCTTCTCCGCCTCGGCGGACGCCTTCTCCAGCCGCTCCTCGGCCTCCTCCTGGGAGGACCGCAGCTTGGCCTCGGCCTTCTCGATCAGCGCCTCGGCCCGGTCGGTGGAGGTGGAGAGCTTGGTCTCCGCCTCCTTGAGCAGGCCCTCGGCCTTGCGGACCGCCGACAGCCGGACCTTGCTCGCCTCGGCGGACGCCTCCGAGGAGAGCTCCCCGGCCCGCTCCTCGGCGGCGGCGACCAGGGCCGCCGCGCGGTCCTCGGCCTCGGCGACGGTGGCGACCGCCTGCTCCTCGGCCTCGGTGAGCTGCTCCTGGGCGGCCGTCACCAGCGCGTCGACGCGCTCGCCGGCCGACTTCATGGCCGCCGCGTTCTCCTTGCGGGCGCGCTCGTG
Organism: Kitasatospora sp. NPDC057936; assembly: GCF_042887525.1. NCBI lineage: Bacteria > Bacillati > Actinomycetota > Actinomycetes > Kitasatosporales > Streptomycetaceae > Kitasatospora > Kitasatospora sp. NPDC057936. The sequence continues at coordinate 107,075 of NZ_JBHVPD010000015.1, read as the reverse complement.
CAGCGCCTCGACCTCGGCGTCCGTGCGCTCGCGCAGCTCCTCGGCGCGCTCGCGGATCGCGGTCGCGTCCCGGCGGGCCTCGGCGAGCAGCGCGTCGGCGTCGGAGCGGCCCTTCTCCACCTCGCCCTGGCCGGCCGCCTCGCCGGCGGCGACCAGCCGGTCGGCCTCCTTGCGGGCGGCGGCGACCATCGCGTCGGCCTGCTCCTCGGCGGCGGCGGTGGTGGCCAGCGCGGTGGTCTGGGCGTCCTCGCCGAGCGACTCGGCGTCCGCGAAGGCCCGCTCCAGGACGGACTTGGCCTGGTCGCGGGTGGCCTTGTCGAACTGCTCGGCGGCCTCCCGGGTGTCCGCGTCGTAGGCGTCGGCGCGGGCGTGGGTCGCGGAGTCGTACTCGTCGGCCAGGGTGCGGGTCGCGAGCGCGTACTCCTCGGCCTCCGAGCGCAGCGCGGCGGCCAGCTCCTCGGCGTCGGCGACCACGCCGGCCGCGTGCTCCTCGGCGGCGGCGACCGTCCGGGCGGCCTGGGCCTCGGCGTCGGCGCGCAGCTGGTCGGCGGCCTCCTGGGCGGTGCGCAGCTCGTGGTCGGCCTCGGCGCGCAGCTGCTCGTCGTAGGCCTGGGCCTCGGCGTACCGGCGGGCGATCTCGGCCTCGGCGGCCTCGCGCTCGGCGGCGAGCTCCAGCTCGGTCTGCTCGCGCAGGGCGGCCGTCTCGGCCTCGGTGCGGGCGCGCAGGTCGGCGGTCTCGCGGTCGGCGAGCTCGCGCTGCTCCGAGGTTTCCCGGTCGGCGAGCTCGCGCTGCTCGGCGGTCTCCCGCTCGGCGTCGGCGCGCAGGTCGGCGGCGGCCTGTTCGGCCTGCTCGCGGACGTCGGCGGCCTCGCGCTCGGCGGTGGCCGTCAGCTCGGCGATCTGCTGGGAGGCGGCCTCGTGCAGGCCGGCCACCGACTGGCGGACCTCGGCGGCCTCGTCCTCGGCGACCTCGACCAGCGCGGCGCACTCCGCCTTGGCGGCGGCGACCAGCTCGTCGCCGTCGGCGCGGGCCCGGTCCAGGACGGCACCGGCCTCGGCGCGGATGGTGTCGGCGGTGGCGCGGGCCTCGGACAGCTCGCGGCCGGCCTCGGCACGGACCGTCTCGGCCTGCTCGGCGGCCAGCGCCAGGTCGGCGGCGGCCTTCTCGCGGATCTCCTTGGCGGCCTGGGCGGCCTCGGCCTTGCGCTGCTCGGCGGAGACGCGGGCGGCCTCCAGCAGCTCCTCGGCGTCGGCGCGCTGGGCGGCGGTCTCGGTGGCGGTGTGCTCGGCGAGCTCGTCCGCGGCCTGCTCGGCCTCGGCGCGGACGCGCTCGGCGTAGGCCTCGGCGTCGGTGCGCTGGGCGGCCGTTTCGGCGGCGGTGCGCTCGGTGAGGTCGGCGGCGGCCTGCTCGGCCTCCGTGCGGACGCGCTCGGCGTAGGCCTCGGCATCGGTGCGCTGGGCGGTCGTCTCGGCCGCGGTGCGCTCGGTGAGGTCGGTGGCGGTCTGTTCGGCCTCGGTGCGGACGCGCTCGGCGTACGTCTCGGCGGCCTCGCGGACGGCGGCGGTCTCGGCGGCCGTCCGCCTGGTCAGCTCGTCCGCGGCCTGCTCGGCGGCAGTGCGCTGGGCTGCCGTTTCGGCGGCGGTGCGCTCGGTGAGGTCGGTGGCGGTCTGTTCGGCCTCGGTGCGGACGCGGTCGGCGTACGTCTCGGCGGCCTCGCGGACGGCGGCGGTCTCGGCGGCCGTCCGCTTCGTCAGCTCCTCGGCGCCCTGCTCGGCCTGCTCACGCGCGGCCCGGGCGGCGGCCAGCTGCTCCGCGGTCTCCTCGCGCTCGCGCTGGAGCCCGGCGGCGGCCTCCTCGTGCTCGCGCCGGCTCTCCTCGCGCAGCGCGGTGGCGACCGTCTCGGCCTCGCCCCGGGTGCGGGCGGCCTCGGTGTCGGCCTCGGTGCGCACGCGCTCGGCGTCGGCCACCGCGGCGTCCCGCACGGCCTTCGCCGCGGCGTCGGCATCGGCCCGCAGGGCCTCTGCGGCGGTGCCCGCCTCGGCGCGCACCCGCTGGTCGAACTCGGCTGCGTCACGCCGGAGTTCGGCGGTCTCGCGCTCGGCGGCGGTGCGGTTCTCGGCGGCCGCGGCGCGGGCGGCGGCGAGCGCGTCCTGGCCCTGCTGCTCGGCGGTGGCGGTGATCTTCCCGGCCTCGGCACGGGCCCGGGACAGGGTCTGCTCGGCCCGGCCCTGGGTCTCGGCGGCCTGCTCCTGGGCCTGCTCGCGCAGCCGCTCGATCTCGGCGGCGGCGCCGGCGCGCAGCTCGTCCGCGTCGGCCTTGGCCTTGGTGAGCAGTTCCTCGGCGTTCTTCGCCGACTCCTCGATCTGCACCACGGCCTGGCGGCGGGCCTCGCCGCGGACCCGGTCGGCCTCGGCGGCGGCCTGGGCGCGCAGCTCCTCGGCCTCGGCGCGCAGCCGGGCGGCCTCGTCCTGCATCTGCTCGATCCGCTCGCGGATCGCGGCGGCGTCGTCCAGGGCGGCGTTCTGGGCCTGCTCGACGGCGGCCTGGGCCTGCTCGCGCAGGAGCTGGGCCTCGGCGGCGGCCTCGGTGCGGATCCGCTCGGCCTCCGCGGCGGCCTCGCTCCGCGCCGCCTCGGCGTCCCGGTCGGCCCGGTCGAGGACCTCCTCGGCCGTCTTGGCGGCCTTGGCGAGGTGGACGGTGGCGTCCTTGGCGCCCGCCGCGCGGCCCTCCTCCTCGGCCTCGCCGCGCAGGCGCAGCGCGTCGGCCTCGGCCTGTGCCCGCAGGTCGGCGAGGTCGCGCTCGGTGCGGGCGCGCAGGTCGGCGATCGCCGCCTCGGCCTCGGCCTTCAGCTCGGCGGCGACGGACTCGGCGGTGGCGCGCAGCCGCTCGCTCTCCTCGGCCGCGGCGGCCCTGGCGGCGTCCGCCTCGGCCTGCCGGTTGGCGGCCTCGGCCCGCACCGCCTCGGCCTCGGCCCGGATGGCCTCGGACTCCTTGGTGGCCTTGGCGACCAGGCGGGCGATCTCGGCCCGGGCGGTCTGGGAGCGCTGCTCGTTGGCGGCGTCGCCGTCGGCGACCCGGCGCTCGACGGCGGCCTCGGCGTCGGCCTGGAGCTGCTCGGCGGCCCGCTCGGCCTGGTCGCGCAGCTCGGCGGCCTCACGGCGGGTGCGCTCGGCCTCGGCGATCGCCTCGGCGCGCAGCCGCTCTATCTCGGCCTGGGCGTGGGACAGCTGCTGCTCGGCGCGGGCCTGCTCGGCGGCGGCGTGCTCCTTGAGCCGGCCGATCTCGCCCTGCGCGGCGGCGAGCTGCTGTTCGGCGGCCGCGTGCGCGGCGGCCAGCTGCTGCTGGGCCTCGCCGCGGGCGGCGTCGACGTCGGCGGCGGCCTGGGCGCCGGCCTGCTGGGCCTGCTCGGAGGCGGCGCGCAGGAGGCGCTCGGCGTCGTTCTGGGCCCTGTGCAGGGCGGCCTCGGCGGCGGCCTGGGCCTCGCCGCGGGCGGCGTCCACGTCGGCGGCGGTCTGCGCGCGGGCCTGGTCGGCGAGGGCGACGGCCTCGGCGCGGGCGGCGGCCATCATCCGCTCGGCCTCGGCGCGGGCCTCCTGGAGCAGGCGGTGGGCCTCCTGCTCGCTGCCGGACCTGGTCTGCTCGGCCCAGCCGTTCAGGTGCTGCTCGGCGTTGCGGCGCAGCTCGGTGAGCTCGTCCTCCAGCTGGCGGCGGCGGGCGGTGAGCTCGGCCTCCAGGCGGGCGGTGCGCTCGGCGGCCTCGGCCATGATCCGCTGGGTCGCGGCCTGGGAGTCCCGCAGCTGGCGCTCGGCGTCCGCGCGCATCTGCTGGGCCTGCATCTCGGCGGTCCTGAGCATCTGCTCGGCCTGGCCGGAGACGGCGTCGAAGGCACGCGGCTGGGCGAGCATGCGACGGGATTCGTGCAGCTTGGCCCGGAGCACCTCCACCTGGTAGGCGAGGTCCTCGGCGTGCTCGACTGCCTTGTCCCGCTCCTTTCGAGTCCGACCCATCTCGGCCTCGAACTGGGAGAGGTGATCGTCAGCCTCGTAGCGGTCGTTGCCCCGCACTCCGCGGTCCCATCCATCTCCTGGTCGCGTCCTCGACCCGGCCGGTGCGAGGCCCCCGTGGTTCCGGGTGCCGCTCCGACTGGTCCTTGCATCCGCGGCCGGTGAGCCCCCACGTTCAAGCCGGGGCCGCCCGCCGCGGTCGTCGGAGCCCTCGGTGCGGGAGCGCGGTGATGCCGCGTTCCCCCGTCCGGGTGGACTCCTGGGCGAACTCTTGCCTTGTGGAGAATGGTGACAGATCCGACTTGCGACTGTTCAGCCGTGCCCGCGTAGTGGACTCCCCTGCGACGGGCCGCCGCCGGAGGGCGGACGGGCCTGTCATCGGCCGTGCCCGTCCCCTCCGTCCCCCGGAGTCTTCGCGCACCTGGGCATTGTAGTGGGAGCGCACTGCGGGGGAATGGCCGCGTGGGGGTTTTCGGCGTACCCGGCCAGGTTACTGACGAGTTCCCGGGTCCGGGCGGAGCGAGGGCCCCGTCGAAAGGTGCATGCGCGTCCGGCGCCTCCCGGGCGTCAGCGGGGGGAGGGAACGGGATGCCGCCCGGGGCGGGAGCGGCATCCCGGGGCTCTCAGTGCTCGTCGTGGGCGGCCGGTTCGGCCGAGGTGACCAGCTCGGTCAGGACGCCGCCGCAGTCCTTGGGGTGCAGGAACGTGATCCGCGAGCCCATCGAGCCGATCCGCGGCTGGTCGTACAGGACCCGGACGCCCTTGCCCCGGATCGCCTCCGCGTCGCCGTCGACGTCGGCGGTGCCGAAGGCGATGTGGTGGACGCCCTCGCCGTTCTTCTCCAGCCACTTGGCGACGGTCGAGTCGGGCCGGGTGGGCTCCAGCAGCTGGAGGTAGGAGGCGCCGCCGTCGCCGGTGTCGTTGATCTTGAGCATGGCCTCGCGGACGCCCTGCTCCTCGTTGACCTCGCTGTGGAACACCTCGAAGCCGTACGTGGCGCGGTAGAACTCGACCGTCTTGTCGAGGTCTCGGCAGGCGATGCCGATGTGGTCGATACGGGTCAGCACGGCGGCCTCCGGTGAGCGGGTCGCGAAACGGGTGGCCACCAGTGCAGCGCATCGCGCTTAACGCGCGCCAGCGCCGGACGTGCGAGTCTGCTCACACGCCCGGGGTTCACCCGGACCGCGTTGACACGGTGTTGACTGGACGGTGCCAGTGCGCTCGATCACACCGTAGCTCCGGTGACGGGCGGGTAACAGGTCAGTACATTGAGCGGCATCCTCACCTGGCCACGACGTGCGAAGGGGCTCGTCCCATGACCAACACCACCTCTGTGATCGTTGCCGGTGCGCGGACCCCCATGGGTCGCCTGCTCGGCTCGCTCAAGGGCTTCTCCGGAGCCGACCTCGGCGGCTTCGCGATCAAGGGCGCGCTGGAGCGGGCCGGGATCACGGGGGAGCAGGTCCAGTACGTGATCATGGGCCAGGTGCTCCAGGCCGGCGCCGGCCAGATCCCGGCCCGCCAGGCCGCCGTCAAGGCCGGCATCCCGATGAACGTCCCGGCGCTGACCATCAACAAGGTCTGCCTCTCCGGCCTCGACGCGATCGCCCTGGCCGACCAGCTGATCCGCGCGGGCGAGTTCGACATCGTCGTGGCCGGCGGCCAGGAGTCGATGACCAACGCCCCGCACCTGCTGCCGAAGTCCCGCGAGGGCTACAAGTACGGCGCGGTCGAGGTGCTGGACGCCATGGCGTACGACGGCCTCACCGACGCCTACGAGAACATCCCGATGGGCGAGTCCACCGAGAAGCACAACACCCGCCTCGGCATCGGCCGCGAGGTCCAGGACGAGATCGCCGCCGCCTCGCACCAGCGCGCCGCCAAGGCCCAGGCCGACGGCCTCTTCGACGCCGAGATCGTCCCGGTGCCGATCCCGCAGCGCAAGGGCGAGCCGGTCCTGTTCGGCCAGGACGAGGGCATCCGCGCGGACACCACCGCCGAGGGCCTCGGCAAGCTGCGCCCGGCCTTCGCCAAGGACGGCACGATCACCGCCGGCTCCGCCTCGCAGATCTCCGACGGCGCCGCCGCCGTGGTCGTGATGAGCAAGGCCAAGGCCGAGGAGCTGGGCCTGACCTGGATCGCCGAGATCGGCGCCCACGGCAACGTGGCCGGCCCGGACAACTCGCTGCAGTCCCAGCCGTCCAACGCGATCAAGCACGCGCTGGCCAAGGACGGCCTGACCGTCGCCGACCTCGACCTGATCGAGATCAACGAGGCCTTCGCGGCCGTCGCCCACCAGTCGATGAAGGACCTCGGCGTCTCCGCGGACATCGTCAACGTCAACGGCGGCGCGATCGCCCTCGGCCACCCGATCGGCATGTCCGGCGCCCGGGTGGTGCTGCACCTGGCCCTGGAGCTCCAGCGGCGCGGCGGCGGCGTCGGCGCGGCCGCCCTGTGCGGCGGCGGCGGCCAGGGCGACGCCCTGATCGTGCACGTCCCCAAGGATCACAGCCCGAAGGCCTGATCAACCTCGACCTGTCCGGGGCTGCGGACCGCCACGAGCGGTCCGCGGCCCCGTCGGCATCCGCCAAGGAGCACCCGATGATCGATGTCGCCACGCTGGTCGAACAGGCCCGGCACGGCCGACCGCGCGCCGTCGCCCGGCTCATCACGCTGGTCGAGAACGCCGCCCCGGAGCTGCGCGAGGTCATGGCCGCGCTGGCCCCGCACACCGGACGCGCCTACACCGTGGGCCTCACCGGCTCCCCCGGCGTGGGCAAGTCCACCTCCACCTCGGCGCTGGTCTCCGCCTACCGGCGGCTCGGCAAGCGGGTCGGGGTGCTGGCCGTCGACCCGTCCTCGCCGTTCTCCGGCGGCGCGCTGCTCGGCGACCGGGTCCGGATGCAGGAGCACGCCACCGACCCGGAGGTCTTCATCCGCTCGATGGCCACCCGCGGCCACCTCGGCGGCCTGTCCTGGGCCGCCCCGCAGGCCCTGCGGGTGCTGGACGCGGCCGGCTGCGACGTGATCCTGGTGGAGACCGTCGGCGTCGGCCAGTCCGAGGTGGAGGTCGCCGCGCAGGCCGACACCACCGTCGTGCTGCTCGCCCCCGGGATGGGCGACGGGATCCAGGCCGCCAAGGCCGGGATCCTGGAGATCGGCGACCTCTTCGTGGTCAACAAGGCCGACCGGGACGGCGCCGACGCCACCGCCCGGGAGCTCAACCACATGCTCGGCCTCGGCGAGGCCCGCGAGGCCGGCGACTGGCGCCCGCCGATCGTCAAGACCGTCGCCGCGCGCGGCGAGGGCGTGGACGAGGTCGTCGAGGCGCTGGAGAAGCACCGCGCCTGGCTGGAGGAGCACGGCGAGCTGGCGGTGCGCCGCCGCCGCCGGGCCGCCGACGAGATCGAGGCGATCGCGCTGGCCGAGCTGCGCGCCCGGATCGGAGACCTGCGCGGGGACCGGCACCTGGCCGGGCTGGCCGAGCGCGTCGTCACGGGCGACCTGGACCCGTACGGCGCCGCCGACGCCCTGGTGGCCGGGCTGACCGCCCAGGCCTGAGACGACGGACGAGGCCGGACCCCGCGGGGTCCGGCCTCCTCCGTGTCCGCGTGCCGTGCGCGGGCCCTACGAGCGGCCGCGCAGGCCGCGCAGGTGCTCGGCGACGGGTGCCAGGGCGTCGTACATCGCGTCCAGCTGCTCCGGGGTGAAACGGTCGATGAAGTGGCTGCGGACGCTGCGCACGTGGTCCGGGGCGACGCGCTGCATCGTCTCCCAGCCCTCCTCGGTGAGGTGCGCGAAGAGGCCGCGGCGGTCGCCCGGACACTCCTGGCGGAGCACCAGGCCGGCCGTCTCCATGCGGGTGATCTGGTGCGAGAGCCGGCTCTTGGACTGCAGGGTGGCCGTCGCGAGGTCGGTCATCCGCATCCGGCGATCGGGCGCCTCGGAGAGGACGACCAGGATCTCGTAGTCGTTGATCGCCAGGTTGTGCGGCTGGAGCTCGCGGCCGAGCTGGTAGTCCAGCAGCTTGGCGACCTCCAGATGGGCGCGCCACATCCGCTGCTCCCGGGCGGTCAGCCAGGGCGTCTCGTCCTCGGGCTGCGACGCGGGGGCGTCCGCGGTGTCGGCGGGGTGCGTGTCCATGGCGCCCAGCATACCCCGATTTAGTTAAATCTTGTACGAGTTTACGGGGCGAAACGTCGTCCGGCTCAGGGTACCGACCCTTCGGCGCCCACGAGACCGACCGGCCGTCCGGCCACCACGCGCTCGGTGGACTGCAGCAGCACCTGGCCGGCGCCGACGAACTCGAACTGGTGCTCCTCGCCGGACACCCCGCCGATGCCGGTCAGCCGCCGCAGGCCGCCGACCACGCCGTGCAGGTAGTCGTGGTCGTAGTGGTGGCAGGGAGCGGGGCAGTCCGCCCAGCCGACCAGCGCCTGCGGGTCCACCCGGATCGGCGGGTCGACGAAGTGCACCGGGCCGTTGGACGCGGCGACGAACCGGCCGGTGCCGAGCAGGGTCAGGAAGCCCGGGACGATCGACTGCTTGAGCCGCAGCGCGGGGTCGAAGGCGAGCAGGTTGCCCGAGCGGACGGTCAGGTTGCCGTCATCCAGGTCGTAGGAGTTGAGGTCGTAGGCGCGGTCCGCCAGCAGCAGCTTGCCGCGGCCCCGGGCGACGACCCAATCGGCCGCGTGCAGCGGCGAGTTGAAGTGCAGGCTGAGCATCCGGTCGAGCGCGCCGGCGCCGACGCCCTGGAAGGAGATGTCGCCGTAGTAGGCGATCATCTTGCCCTTCTGCAGGAAGTACGAGCCGTTGAGGTCGACCGAGAACGCGTACGGGTTGACGTTGTCGTCGACCGGCAGGGTGTACGCGTCGTGGACCACCGGGCCGGCGCCGTCCCGCGGCTCCGGGAGGGGCACCGAGAGGTCGTACTGGGTGGGCATCGGGATCGCGAGGCCCGGCTGCGTCGGCTGGTCGTAGGGCGACTGCCCGTACTCGGGCCGGCCGTACGCCGGCTGCCCGTACGAGGGCGGGCCGTACGGCGGCTGGGGCGGGTGGGTCATCAGAGCTTCTCCTCGCTCGCCTGGACGTACACCGCGCCGTGCCCGTCCAGCTCCAGCTGGAACGCCTCGCCGGAACCGCGGCCGATGAACTCGCGCCACCCCAGCGCGGTGGACAGCCGGTTGCGCACCTCGCCGCGGTGGGCGACGTAGGCCTGCGGGTCGACGTGCACCGGCTGCCCGGGGACGATCGGCAGCTCGAAGACGCCGCCGTGCGCCATCACCGCGACCGCGCCGTGCCCGTCCAGCCGGGTGGTGAACAGCCCCTGGCCGGTGGCCTGGCCGCGGACGACGCCCATCACCCCGCCCTGCGCGCCGAGGAACGCGGTGGACTGGCGCAGCGAGCCCTCGAAGGCCAGCAGCCGGTCCGCCTCGACGAACAGGGTGTCCCCGGTCAGGTCGATCACGTGCACGTGGTGGCCGCCGTGGCCGAACATGACGGTGCCCTGGCCCTCGACGGTCATCAGCGGGGTGTCCTCGTTCGCCACGCGGCGGCCGATCATCGACAGCACGCCGCCCTGCCCGCCGGTGATGTCCGGCGTGAAGCGGACGTCCCCGGTGTACGCGATCATCGCGCCGCGCTGGCTGAACAGCCGCTGTCCGGGCAGCACCCGGGCCTCGACCAGCTTGCCGTTGAGCTGCCGGAAGGCCATCAGACGTCACCTCCGGGGGTGTGCTTCTCGGAGGGCTGGACGTACACCAGGCCCTCGCCGGTGAACTCCACCTGGACGGCCTCGCCGCCGCCCTCGCCGATCGCCGTCGTCCACCCCGCGCCGGACTTGAGGCTGCGGTGCAGGCTGCCGGTGTGCGCGACGTACGCGCCCGGGTCCACCCGCAGCGGCATGTCCTTGCCGACCCGCAGGACGACGGCGGGGCCGTTCGAGGTGACGGCGGCCCAGCCGTGGCCCTCCACCTTGGTGGTGAACAGGCCGTTGCCGGAGGAGACGCCGTTCAGCCCGGTGAAGGTGGTGCCGGTGCGCAGGGCGGCCTCGGTGCAGAGCAGGTTGTCCGCCTCGACGTACAGCACCTCGCCGGTCAGCCGGACCAGGTTGATCTCGGTGGCCCGGTCGGCGAAGTAGCAGGTGCCCTGCCCCTTGACCTCCATCACTTCCATCTGTTCGCCGGTCAGCCGTCTGGCGACCATGCCGCGCAGGCCGTCACCGCCGCCGGTGAGCTTCTTGAAGGCCATCTGCCCGGTGTAGGCGACCATCGAACCGTTCCTGGCCTTCACGGCGTCGCCCGCCAGCTCGACGGCGAGCACCCGGGACCCCTGGAGTCTGAACTGTGCCACGGCCGCAATGTAACCGGAGCGGCCGTGGCAGTGGGAGGGGGCCCGGGGCGTGTCCGGCTTACGTGCGGGCGTGCGCGCCCCGGGACGGCGGCACCGTGCCGGCCGACTCCTCGACCTCCAGCAGCGAGGCCGAGTGGCGCTCCGCCTCGAAGGCGACCACGCCGCCGCGCAGGCCGAACAGCCGCTTGGAGAGCATGATCCAGACCACCGCGGCGATGTTGAGCAGCAGCGTGCAGATCTTCAGCACGCTCGTCTTCTCGTGCAGCTCGTAGCCCTCCAGCGGGAGGAAGGCGGCGGTCGCGATGACGGTCAGGTACTCGGCCCAGCGCTTGCCCAGCCACAGGCCGAAGGCCTCGACGATCTCGATCAGCGCGTAGGCGACCAGCGCACCGGCGACGATCACCAGGGTGCTCTTCTTGTAGTCGAAGGTCTTGCGGATCGTGTCGACGATCGGGGAGTGCTCGATGTCCCAGTTGAAGTGGTCGGTGACCGGCTTGAAGACCGTCAGGTCCTGGTCGAAGACCCGGTGCACGGCGTCCTGGCTGTTGGAGAACTTCCAGACGCCGAACGCGACGATGAGGATCAGCACGCCGCGCAGGATCCGTTCGACGGCCAGGAAGCGCAGGATGAAGATGTCGCGCAGGGCCTTGCCGCGCGGCACCAGGGGGGCGTTCCCGGCGGGGCCGGAGCCGTGCGGGGCGCCGAGGGCGAAGTCCCCGCAGCGCAGGCAGCGCCAGGCGTCGCCGAGCGCGGTCGCGGCGTGCAGCCGGGCGGCGAGCTCGGGCTCGGCCGGCGCGTAGGTCACGTGCCCGCGCTTGGCGCAGGTCCTTCGGTCCCAGTCCCGCTTGAACATCGGTGGCTACCCCCGTCGTGCGTTGCGTACGGCGCCCGGTTCGCCGGGCGCGCGGGCAGCAGGATAGGGGCAGCGGGCGGCGCGGCGCCCGGCGCGGCGCGGTTCTGGGGCCCGGTTGTGACATCGGGCACCCCTGGCGTGCTGCCGGGCACCCCGGCGGCCGGTTCGGACGTGTGCTCGGTGATAATGGCCGGAGGCTTGTGAGCGGGTTCACAAGCGATCTCCGACCCCCGCATCGAGGTATCCATCGTGAACAGCAGCGCCGTCCACCGCCTGCGCCTGGTCTCCGGCCCCGAAGGGGTCTCGTTCATCCTGCTGCTGATCTGCTCGGTGCTGAAGCGGACCACCAGCTTCGACGCCGTCCCGGTGATGGGGATGGTCCACGGGATCCTGTTCATCCTGTACGTGGTCTTCTGGATCCAGGCGTGGCAGGCGCAGAAGTGGGACGCCAAGCGCGGCGTCCTGCTGTTCGTCCTCGCGGTGCTGCCGACCGGCGGCTTCTTCGCCGAGCGGATGCTCGGCAAGGAGGAGCGCGGGGAGCTGCAGCCGGCCGCCGCCTGACGCCCTCCGTCCCACGCGCAGCCGGTCGACAGGCTGTCGCGGCCTCCTCTCCCAAGGGCCGCGACAGCCTGTCGCCGTTTCCGGGGGTGGCTCCGACAGAAGCATGACAAGTCGCGGCCGGGAAGAACAGAGCGCCTCGGGGGATTGGCCAAGAAGAGGCCCTGCGGACGTTCGGACGTCCGCAGGGCCCTGTGCCGTTCGTCGGGGCGCCGTGCGTCAGTTGACGTTGACGCCGCTCCACGCGGCCGCGACGGCCTTGTACTCGGCGCTGGTGGCGCCGTACAGGTCCGCCGCCGCCTTGAGGGTGCCGGTGCGGGCGCTCGCGTAGTTGGTGGTGGACGTGAAGTAGACGGTCAGCGCGCGGTACCAGATCTGCGCCGCCTTGTCCCGGCCGATGCCGGTGACCGTCGAGCCGTTGGACGTCGGGCTGTTGTAGCTGAAGCCGTTGATGGTCTTCGCGCCGCTGCCCTCGGACAGCAGGTAGAAGAAGTGGTTCGCGACGCCGGACGAGTAGTGGACGTCCAGGTTGCCGACGCCCGACGACCAGGAGTCGGCCGAGGAGCCGTCCTTGCTGGGCTGGTCCATGTAGCGCAACGGGGTGCCGTCGCCGTTGAGGTTGATCAGCTCGCCGATCCAGTAGTTCGGCGGGTTGGAGGGCAGGTTGGCGTACCACTCGACCATCGTGCCGAGGATGTCGGAGGTGGCCTCGTTGAGGCCGCCGGACTCACCGGAGTAGTTGAGGCCCGCGGTGGCGGAGGTGACGCCGTGGGTCATCTCGTGGCCGGCCACGTCGATCTCGGTGAGCGGGTGGGTGTTGCTCGCGCCGTCGCCGTAGGACATGCAGAAGCAGGTGTCGCTCCAGAAGGCGTTGACGTAGTTGCTGCCGTAGTGGACCCGGCTGGTCGCGCCGACGCCGTTGTTCTTGATGCCGCTGCGGCCGAAGGTGTTCTTGTAGAAGTCCCAGGTGGCCGCCGCGCCGTACTGGGCGTCCACGGCGGCGGACTCGCCGTTGCCGGCGCTGCCGTTGCCCCAGGTGTTGGTCGACTTGGCGTAGAGGGTGCCCGAACCCGAGGTCCGGTTCTTCATGTTGACGGTGGACTGCCCGCCGCGGCCGGCGTCCTTCAGCGAGTAGCCGCCGGTGGTCTGGGTCGTGGTGAGCGGGACCTTGCCGACGAAGACGCCGGTGCCGGTGCCGGCGGCGGTCTGTACCTGCTCGTGGGTGGACAGCACCTCGCCGGAGGCCGCGTCGGTGACCAGCAGCTGGCTGCTCGGGGTGCCGTCGGCGCGCTCGCCCTCGACGGTGGTCCGGTACGCCAGGCGCGGGTTGCCGTCGGAGGCCCAGATCACCAGCTCGGGCTTGCCGGTCTGGTGGACGGCCGTCAGCGGGGACTCGTCCTTGTCGGTGGTGACGCCGACGGTGGACTGCACGGCGCCGGTCGCCTGCGCGGCGGCCTGGTCGGCGGGGATCTCCGGGGTCAGGCTGGGCACCGCGATCGGGGCGGCTATCGCCTTGTCGACCGACTCGACGGCGCCGCCGGCGCTCTGGTGGACCACCAGGTCGCCGCCGAGCACGGGCAGTCCGGCGAAGGTGCGCTCGAAGCGCAGGTGGCGGGTGCCGTCGGCGTCCACCACCGCGTCCTTGGCGACGAGTTGCTCCTGGCCGCCGAGCGCCAGGGCCTTGCCGAGCGGCCCGGCCTGGCCGCCGGCCAGCGCGAGCGCGGCGGCGTACTGCTGCGCGGCCTGCGCCTGGAGCGCGGGCGCGGGGGTCGCCACGGCGGCGGTGCCCACCTGGACGACGCCGGTCAGGAGGGCGGTGGCGGAGAGTACGGCGACGGCTGCGAGCTTTCGCTTCACGTGCGAGTCCTTCCGGGAAACCGCGGGTGCGCGGTCACGCCGCGTCCCGGGGGCCGGGGTCGGCACCTTGGGGGCGGAACGGGCGCTGACGTGCTGGGCAACCCCGTGCGGCGGACGGCGGCGCACCGATGGGTGGGGGTGGTGGCCGCTGAACGGGGTTGGCCGAAAGCATGACAATCGAGCAAACGAAATGACAGGTCTGGTTCATGAATTGGCCAAGTCCCGCCAGGGCGAAGCATTGTGAACGGGCCGACAAAACCGGCGAATCACCCCGTCTTTCAGCGGGTTACCGCCCGAACCGAGGCCTGATAGCGGGGTGAACCGCTGATTCGGCGTCAGCGGCCGTGTCGTGACCGCGCGTTGGCGGGCCGACACACCGCCGCAATGTCCAGGTATGGACCTGCCCGCCCGATTGGCGGGATCCCGCCACGCACCGTCGCTTGTCCAGCATCAGGACGGCTGGTAGCACACGTCCGTTCCGCCGGTACGGTAAGGAGGTGGCCAAGCCCCTCGCACTCGACTTCGACCCGATCGCCCGCGCCGACGAGCTCTGGACCCGCCGCTGGGGCGGTGCCCCCTCGATGGCGGCGATCACCTCGATCATGCGCGCCCACCAGATCCTGCTCTCCCGGGTCGACGCGGTGCTCAAGCCGTACGGGCTGACCTTCGCCCGCTACGAGGCGCTGGTGCTGCTCACCTTCAGCCGGACCGGCGAGCTGTCCCTCTCCAAGATCGGCGAGCGGCTCATGGTCCACCCGACCAGCGTCACCAACACCGTCGACCGGCTGGAGCGGGCCGGCCTGGTCGCCCGCCGCCCCAACCCGCTGGACGGCCGCGGGGTGCTCGCCTCGATCACCGCGCGCGGCCGCGAGGTGGTCGAGGAGGCCACCCGGGAGCTCATGGCGATGGAGTTCGGGCTGGAGGAGTACGACGCGGGACAGTGCCGGCAGGTGTTCGACCTGCTCCGGCCGCTGCGGGTCGCCGCCGGGGACTTCGCCGACGAGGGTGACGAAGCCGACGAGGGGCCTGCGCCGGCGCGGCCGTGAGGACGGCTACCCTCGTTCGGAGCGGTGCGCAGATCCGGACGTACCGGCCGATCCAGCCGAACGAGGCGATGTAGAAGATGAAGGCGACCCCCCTGCTGGGCTGGTACCGGGCCCTGGCCGTCGCGACCGGTGTGGCGCTGCTGGTGTTCTGCGGCTTCATGGTCGCGAAGTACGGGTTCCAGACCGGCGAGGACGTGACGACGTACGTCGCGATGCTGCACGGCTACCTGTACATCGGCTACTTCGTGGTGACCTTCCTGCTGGGCCAGAAGCTGAAGTGGCCGCTCGGCCGGCTGGTGCTGACCCTGGCGGCCGGCTGCATCCCGTTCCTCTCCTTCGTCTTCGAGCGCCGGGTGGCCCGCGAGGCCGCCGCGAGCCTCCCGGCCGGGTCGGACGCCCGCCAGCCGGCCGGCGTCTGAGCGCGGACGCGGCGCGCAGCGACGACGGAACCTTCGAGGGCCCTCCTCCCCGGTGCGGGGAGGAGGGCCCTCCGTCGTTCCCGAGGAGGCCCCCTGTTCCCGGGGAGACCTCCCGTTCCCGGGGGATCTCCGCGATGTCCACCCGCTTGCCCCGGTTCGTCCATCGACAAGTAGTAGGACGTCCGAGTAAATTAGTAGGACGTCCTAATAGCTGTGCCGCCCCGGTGCCGTGGCGGCCGTACGGAGCGGAGTTCGGCCCATGGACGCCGAGGAGATCGAGCGCGGACGCCTGCGCTGGCAGCAGCGGTACGACGCGGCCCGCAAGCGCGACGCGGACTTCACCACCCTCTCCGGCGACGAGGTCGCGCCGGCCTACGGCCCGCCGGCCGGGCAGCCGTACGAGGGCTTCGAGCGGATCGGCTGGCCGGGGGAGTACCCGTTCACCCGCGGGCTGCACGCCACCGGCTACCGCGGGCGCACCTGGACCATCCGCCAGTTCGCCGGCTTCGGCAACGCGCAGCAGACCAACGAGCGCTACCGGATGATCCTGGAGGCGGGCGGCGGCGGCCTCTCGGTCGCCTTCGACATGCCGACCCTCATGGGCTACGACTCCGACGACGCCAAGTCGCTCGGCGAGGTCGGCCACTGCGGCGTGGCCATCGACTCGGCCGCCGACATGGAGGTGCTGTTCGCCGGCATCCCGCTCGGCGAGGTCACCACCTCGATGACCATCAGCGGCCCGGCCGTCCCGATCTTCTGCATGTACCTCGTCGCCGCCGAGCGCCAGGGCGTCGACCCGGCGGTGCTCAACGGCACCCTGCAGACGGACATCTTCAAGGAGTACATCGCCCAGAAGGAGTGGCTCTTCGCCCCCGAGCCGCACCTGCGCCTGATCGGCGACCTGATGGCGTACTGCGCGAAGGGCATCCCCGCGTACAAGCCGCTGTCCGTCTCCGGCTACCACATCCGCGAGGCCGGGGCGACGGCCGCGCAGGAGCTGGCGTACACCCTCGCCGACGGCTTCGCGTACGTCGAGCTGGGCCTGTCCCGCGGCCTGGACGTCGACGTGTTCGCGCCGGGCCTGTCGTTCTTCTTCGACGCGCACCTCGACTTCTTCGAGGAGATCGCCAAGTTCCGTGCCGCGCGCCGGATCTGGGCCCGCTGGATGCGCGACCGCTTCGGCGCGAAGACCGACAAGGCGCAGTGGCTGCGCTTCCACACCCAGACCGCCGGCGTCTCGCTCACCGCGCAGCAGCCGTACAACAACGTGGTCCGCACCGCCGTCGAGGCGCTGTCCGCGGTGCTCGGCGGCACCAACTCGCTGCACACCAACGCCCTGGACGAGACCCTGGCGCTGCCCTCCGAGCAGGCCGCCGAGATCGCCCTGCGCACGCAGCAGGTGCTGATGGAGGAGACCGGCGTCGCCAACGTGGCCGACCCGCTGGGTGGTTCGTGGTACGTCGAGGCGCTGACCGACCGGATCGAGCAGCAGGCCGAGGTGATCTTCCAGCGGATCCTCGACAAGGGCCGCGAGGACCACGAGATCGGCCCGATCACGGCCGGCATCCTGCGCGGGATCGAGGAGGGCTGGTTCACCGGCGAGATCGCCGAGGCCGCCTTCCAGTACCAGCAGGGCGTGGAGAAGGGCGACAAGCGCGTGGTCGGCGTCAACTGCCACCCGCGCAGCGTCACCCCGGAGCTGGAGATCCTGCGGGTCAGCCACGAGGTCGAGCGCGAGCAGGTGCGCGTCCTCGCCGAGCGCAAGGCGGCCCGGGACGAGGCGGCGGTGCGGGCCGGGCTGGACGCCATGCTCGCGGCGGCGCGCTCCGGCGAGTCGATGATCCCGCCGATGCTGGACGCGGTCCGCGCCGAGGCGACGCTGGGCGAGATCTGCAACGTGCTGCGCCAGGAGTGGGGCACCTACCAGGAGACGGCGGCCTTCTGACAGGTCTTCCGGCCGGTTCTCTTCCCGGAGCCGTCCCGCACGCCATGGGCGCGGGACGGCTCCGGCATGCCCCGCGTCAGTCGGTGGCGAGGCTCGGGAAGGGGCCCAGCAGGAGGCTGGTGAAGCGGCGGGTCCACTCCGGGGTGATCGGCTCCCCGCTGACCAGGACGCGGTGCTCGACCGTCCCCGCGATGGTGTCGAAGATGATGTCGATCTCCTCGCCGGCCGCCGACGGGTCGGTGTCCGGGGCGAGTTCGCCGCGCGCCTGGGCCGCCGCCCGGCCCTGGCGGACCAGCCGCTTCTGCGGGTCGACGATGGCCTCCCGGATCCGCCGGCGCAGCTGCCGGTCGCGGGTGCCCTCGGCGAACAGGGCGAGCAGCGCGGCCTGGGTCTCGGGCCGGGCCAGCAGGTCCGCGAACTGGGCCACCACGGCCTCGATGTCGGCCCGCAGGCTGCCGAGGTCGGGCATCACGAGCTCGTCGAAGAGACTGGCGACGGCGTCCACGACGAGCTCGTTCTTCGACGGCCAGCGGCGGTAGAGGGTGGTCTTGGCGACCTTGGCGCGGGTGGCGACGTGGCCCATGGTGAGCCCGCCCCAGCCGAGTTCGGCGAGCGTCTCGCGGGTGGCGTCGAGGATCGCGAGGTCGGCGGCGGCGCTGCGCGGGCGCCCCTTGGCCCGGACCGTGACGGCCTCCGCCGGGGTGCCCGGGGCCGCCGGCAGCGCCGTGGCGGACGGGTTCGCGGCGGTCGGCTGGCTCACGGGGGGCTGGGCGGCCGGCACCGGGCCTCCTTGCACTCTACTGGTTAGTAACTTGGGTGGGGCTGGTAACGGTAGCGACTGTCCGGCACTTCGGACAGCCGGGCGGTCCGCGAAAGTGGGGCAGGTCACGTCACGGAACGGCCGGTGGGGCTTGCGGGCGGGCCACTCGCTCCAGTTACGCTACGACTCGTAGCGAAAGCAGTGACAACCGGGCGCCGGATCCCGTGGGACGGGAACGGCGCGGGTGCGGGTGGGGATCCGCACCGGAGGCAGCAGGCTACTGGGGGGAGCGCACGGCGCTCCGGGGAGAGGCACCGCGCAGCCCGCGCGGGACGACTTTCCCGAGGTTGGTGCTCGCGGGCGGCGCGGACGGGGGAGGATGGTGCCATGCAGCCACGGAATTCGCGTCAGAACAGCTCCGCCCTGCGTGGTGCGGTCGACCTCGCCGCCGTGAAGGCGGCCGGTGAGGCAGCCCAGAAGGCCGAGCAGGCGCGGGCCGAGCGGGCCCGCCAGGCCGCCGCCGCCGAGGCGGCCGGCATTGCCCCCGCCGAGCCCGCTTACGAGCTCGTCATCGACGTCACCGAGGACACCTTCGAGACCGAGGTCGTCCAGCGCTCCGCCGAGGTGCCGGTCGTCATCGACTTCTGGGCCGAGTGGTGCGGCCCCTGCAAGCAGCTCAGCCCGATCCTGGAGGGCCTGGCCGAGGAGTACGCCGGCCGGTTCGTCCTCGTCAAGATCGACGTCGACTCCAACCAGATGCTGGCCCAGCAGTTCGGCATCCAGGGCATCCCGGCCGTGATGGCCGTCGTGGCCGGCCAGCTCGTGCCGCTGTTCCAGGGCGCGGAGAGCGCGGCCAACGTCCGCAAGGTCCTCGACCAGCTGATCCTCGTCGCCGAGCAGCGCTTCGGCATCGTCGGCGGCCAGGCCGCCCCCGGCACCGCGGACGGCGAGGCCGGTCCGGCCGGCGCCCCGCAGCGCTTCGAGGACCCGGCGCTCGCCGCCGGGCACGACGCGCTCGACCGCGGCGACCTCGCCGGCGCGATCCAGGCCTACCGGAACGTGCTGGCCGACCAGCCCGGCAACACCGAGGCCAAGCTGGGCCTGGCCCAGGCCGAACTCCTGCACCGCGTCGAGGGCCTGGACCTCCAGGCCGTCCGGGCGGCCGCCGCGGCCGACCCGAAGAACGTCGAGGTGCAGCTCCGGGCCGCCGACCTGGACCTGGTCGGCGGCCACGTCGAGGACGCCTTCGGGCGCCTGATCGACACCGTCGGCAAGACCTTCGGCGCGGACCGGGACACCGTCCGGCTGCGCCTGCTCGAACTCTTCGAGGTCATCGGCGCGGAGGACCCGCGCGTCGTGGTGGCCCGCGCCGGGCTGGCGCGCGTGCTCTTCTGAGCCCGCGTGCCGGGTGGTGCGTCTGGCACGGCGGGTGACCTGCGGTGTCGCTGGTGATTTGGCGACAATCCGGTCAACCCGGCCGACGTTTACCAAATCTTGATTTCACCCGTGGGTGGTCACCAAGTGTGACCACCCACGGGTGTTTCGGCGGTGTTTCCGGGGGATTTCGCCAACACGATTCCTGCACGACGTCACGCACGGTGCGGATCGGGCCGAGTTCATGATCGACGCCACCGACTGTTGCATTACCCGTCAGTAAGGCACCTCTTGTGCTTCGCCCGGGATTCAAGCACGATCGGCCACGCCCGGTCCCAGACTCCTTCCCCCGACAGCCGGTCGGCCACGGGGAGCGCGGGATCCCCACCGGGTGATCCGCCGGCCACGGCCGGCGGTAGGGAGGGCAGGGGGGTATCCGCGGTCCCACGGCGGTTCCTGTCCTTCGACCGGCCGCGTGCCCTGCGCGGTCGCTGGTTGTCGCTCGGGGGTGATCGCCGATGTCGCCGGTCCTGCCCGCCGCCCCACAAGGACGGCCGGTCCAGGGACGGGAGTGCCGCTCCACGCAGGCCGCTCCCGCGTCCGACGACACGCGCGCTCTCCGCTACCGAGGACGTAGCTCTCTCCCATCCCAGGCCCCCACCGGTGCCGGAGGCGCCGCCGGGGAGCCGGAGATGTACGTCCCAGAAGGAGGACTCGCATGTCCAAGACCTACGGCAAGACCCGCTGGAAGCGCTTCGCCCTGGTGATGGTGCCGAGCATCGCGGCCACCGCCGCGGTGGGCTTCTCCATTGCCAACAGCGCGCTCGCCGCCTCGTTCAGCATCTCCGGCCAGGAGTTCAAGGTGCACACCACGCACCTCCAGGGCGAGGGCTTCTCCCAGTTCGGCACCGTCGACGTCGAGGCCGGCGGCAAGCTGCACCCGGTGGCCGTCTCGGCCTTCGACAAGGCCGACATCACCAACCTGTGCCAGTCCGTGGTGACCGACCTGAGCGGCTTCGGCCTCGGCAAGATCACGCTTCAGCTGAACGCCGGCGGCGAGGGGAGCACGCCGGTGCACGCCGAGAAGCTGCTCATCGACCTGGAGGACCTGAAGGCCGACGCGACCTTCCAGGACATCAACATCGGTGAGGACGCCTCTGCCCTGACCGGCCCCGCCGTCGGAAGCTGGCACCCCCACCCGGTGGTCGGGAAGGCGACCGGGGACAAGCTGCCGACCGGCGCCATGGGCTTCGCCCAGGCCGCCAGGACGGCCACCCTGGACAACGTGCAGCAGACCGCGCGCGCCACGTCGGCCGGCACCTTCGTCCTCAGCGGCCTGCACCTGTCGCTCAAGCAGGGCGACGGCGCGGGCAACGAGTGCTTCTGAGCCTCGCCTGACGGCGTGCCGGCCGGCACGCCCGAGTGACGGGTCTTCTCGGGCCGGGGGCGGCGGGTCACCGTCGTTCCCGGCCTCCTGCCAATCGTTCTTCCCTCGTAGCGATGTCGAGGAGCTGCACCATGTCCAGCGCAACGGTCGAAACCCGGACCGGCCACCAGAACGCGATCGGGTGGCTCTGGCGGCACTTCCGCGCGTTCCGCCGCACCAGGCCCTTCTGGGGCGGCCTGCTGGCCATGATCGCCGGCGTCCCGATCCTGTACTTCCCCTACGCGCACCTCGCGCTCGGCAGCGTGACGATCGCGATGTCGACCACGGCGGGGGCCGGGTCGCTGCTGATCGGCATCCTGATGATCATCCTCGGGATCACCGGGTGGTTCCAGCCGGCCGTCCGGGTCTTCGCGGGCATCGCGACCATCCTGCTGACGCTGGTCTCGATCCCGATGTCCAACCTGGCCGGTTTCGGCATGGCGCTGCTGCCGGGTCTGATCGGTGGCGGGCTGCTGGTCTCCTGGGCGCCGCTGCCGGAGCCCGAGGCTGCGGCCGAGAACGCCGTCGCCGAGAGCGTCGTCGCCGAGAGCGTCGCCGCCGAAGAGCCCGCTGCCGCCGAGGCGCCCACGGCCAAGCTGCCCGCCCAGGCCGTGCCGGGGGAGCAGGCCGCCACGGCGGACCCGGGGGAGGCGCGGTGAGCACGGGCGACGACCAAGCGAAGCGCTCCGGGCGCCACGCCGCTCCGCGGACGCCCGTCCGGGTCCGGCTGCGGGGCCGGGCGCTGGCCATGGCCGCGGTGCCGACGGCGCTGCTGATGGCCGCCGCCTACACGCCGAACCCGGCGTCGGCCGAGTCCACGGCCGGCAAGGCGTGCCCCACCGCCCCCGTGGCGGTGCCGGACGTCTCGTCGGTCCAGGAGACGCCGGTGCCCAAGAGCGAGCTGCCCGCGCCGCCGCCCGGTCCGTCCGCGACGCCCACCGGCACGCCCACCGCGGGGGCGAGCGCCGCTGCGACGGGCGTCCCGACGCAGGCCCCGACGGCCGCGCCCACCCCGCAGCCGTCCGCGCCGGTGAAGACGCCGACCGCCGCCCCGACGGCCCCGACGTCGACGGCGACCACCGCGCCGGCCGTCCGGTCCGCTGCCAACGGCGGTGCGGGCGCGGTGAGCGCGGTCTACCAGGGCGACCCGAACGGGACGGCCAAGGCGTCCCAGGCCGGGCTGATCGACGACATCCTCGGCGGGATCGGCAACCTCCTGAACCCGGGTGGTTCGGCGTCCCCGACGCCCTCCGCGTCGCCGACCGCCACCCCGGCCCCGGCGACCACCCCGGCGCCCGCCGCGCCCGCCCCGCGGGTCGGCGCCCCGGTCCAGCCCGGGCAGCCGCCGACCCAGCCCCAGCCGCAGACCCAGCCGCAGGCGCAGCCGTCCCCGCAGGTGCCCGGCGGCGGCACGGTGACCCAGGCCCCGAAGCCGCCCGCGACGGGCAAGGCGCCCACCAAGCCGGCGCCGTCGTCCAGTGCCTCGGCCGCGCCGTCCGGGTCCGGCACGCCGTCCGCCTCCGCCTCGACCTCGGCGCCGTCGTCCTCGGCGTCCCCGTCGGCCTCCGGCTCCCCGACCGCGAACCCGAACTGCGCGGTGGACGCCCGCGGCCTGACCGCTGCCCCGGCGCCCGGCGAGCAGGTCGTCCCGGAGCAGAACTGGACGCTGCAGACCAGCCGCCTCGGCCTGCACGGCGCGGCCTTCCACGGCGTCTACGACGTCAGGACCCCGACCGGCACCAAGCGGGTGCTGAAGTTCGTGGTGTCGAGCGTCGACATCGAGAACCTCGACATGTCGACTCTTGAGGGCAACGGCGTGACGTTCCACGTCCAGGGCGCCCCCGGCTCGACCTCGACCATGCGCGACGGCGCGGTCACCATGTACGTGGAGCGGCTGTCCGGTCACCTGTCCAAGCTGCTGGGCCTGCCGATCCCGATCGACCTGGGCGAGATCACCCTCACCCCGGACACCCTGCCGCGCTGGCTGTACGACCTGATCGGCTCGGTCCCGATCCCGCTGGACATCGAGCTGACCGGGGTGACCGCCAAGCAGGCCGGCCAGTTCGGCGGCACGCTGCACATCCCCGGGATGCACCTGTTCAACGACAACGCCCCCTACAGCGACAAGTAGGAGCAACGCACGACGCCCGTGGGGCGGCCCTCCGTCGCGGAGGAGCCGCCCCACGGGCGTTCGGCGGTGCGGCGCGGACTACTCGCCGTGCGAGCCCAGGCGGTGCACCTGCACCATGTTGGTGGTGCCGGGGATGCCGACCGGGACGCCGGCGGTGACGATGACGGTGTCGCCCTCGGACAGCTCGCCCATCTTCAGCAGCTCGCGGTCGACCTGCGCGACCATCGCGTCGGTGGTGGCCACCTGCTCGGTGACGTACGACTCGACGCCCCAGCTCAGCGAGAGCTGGTTGCGGGTGGCCGAGTCCGGGGTGAACGCGATCACCGGGATCGGCGAGCGGTAGCGGGACAGCCGGCGCGCGGTGTCGCCGGACTTGGTGAACGCGATCAGCGCCTTGCCGTTCAGGAAGTCGCCCAGCTCGCACGCGGCGCGGGCGACGGAGCCGCCCTGGGTGCGCGGCTTGCGGCCCGGGTTGAGCGGCTGCAGGCCCTGGCCGACGAGCTCCTCCTCGGCCTTCTCGCAGATCCGGCTCATGGTGCGGACGGTCTCGACCGGGTACTTCCCGACGCTCGACTCGGCCGACAGCATGACCGCGTCGGCGCCGTCCAGGATGGCGTTGGCGACGTCGGAGACCTCGGCGCGGGTCGGGCGCGAGGCGTGGATCATCGACTCCATCATCTGGGTGGCGACGATGACCGGCTTGGCGTTGCGGCGCGCCAGCGTGATCAGGCGCTTCTGGACCAGCGGGACCCGCTCCAGCGGGTACTCCACGGCCAGGTCGCCGCGGGCGACCATGATCGCGTCGAAGGCGAGGACGATCTCCTCCATGGCCTCGACGGCCTGCGGCTTCTCGATCTTGGCGATGACCGGCACGCGGATGCCGACCTCGTCCATGACCTCGTGGACGTCCTTGACGTCGTCCGCGTTGCGGACGAAGGACAGGGCGATCATGTCGACGCCCAGGCGGAGCGCGAAGCGCAGGTCGTCCTTGTCCTTCTCGGACAGGGCGGGCACGTTCACGGCCGCGCCGGGCAGGTTGATGCCCTTGTTGTTCGAGAGCACGCCGCCCTCGACCACCACGGTCCTCACCCGCGGGCCGTCGACGCTGACGACCTCCAGGGCGATGACGCCGTCGTTGATCAGGATCGGGTCGCCGGGCTTCACGTCGCCGGGCAGGCCCTTGTAGGTGGTGCCGCAAATGTGCTGGTCACCGGGGACGTCCTCGGTGGTGATGGTGAACTCGTCGCCGTTGTCGACGGTCACCGGGCCGTTGGCGAAGGTCGCCAGACGGATCTTGGGACCCTGGAGGTCGGCCAGGACGCCGATGGCCTTGCCGGTGTCCTCCGAGACCTGGCGGACCTTTCGGTACCGCTCCTCGTGGTCCGCGTGGGTGCCGTGGCTCATGTTCAGTCGGGCGACGTTCATGCCCGCTTCGACGATGGCCTTCAGCTGTTCGTAGGAGTCCGTCGCCGGACCCAGGGTGCAGACAATTTTCGCTCGGCGCATATGGATCAGTCTATCCGTTCGTGTTATGGGTGCATTCGGCACGAATCGTGAGGAATCGCCGACGAAGGATTCCGCGGACCGAGACGACGGAGTGTCAGTCCTCGGACCCGTGGGTTCCCTGCGCCTCCTGGTCCCGGCGGTGCACGAGGGCGAAGGCCTGTCGGGCGATCTCCAGCTCCTCGTCGGTCGGCACCACCGCGACCGCCACCCGCGCGTACTCCGGCGAGATGATCCTGGGCTCGCCGGAGCGCACGGAGTTCAGCTCGGGGTCCACCGCGATGCCCAGCTCCTCCAGGCCCGCCGTGGCCGCCGCGCGCACCGGTGCGGCGTTCTCGCCGACGCCCGCGGTGAACGCGATCGCGTCCACCCGGCCGAGCACGGCGTAGTAGGCGCCGATGTACTTGCGGAGCCGGTGGACGTAGGAGTCGAACGCGAGCCTCGCGTCCGCGTCCCCCTCGTCCGCGCGGCGCATGATCTCGCGCATGTCGTTGTCCCCGCACAGGCCGCGCAGGCCGCTGCGGCGGTTGAGCAGGTCGTCGATCTCGTCGATCGACAGGCCGCCCACCCGGTGCAGGTGGAACACCACGCCCGCGTCGATGTCACCCGAACGGGTGCCCATGACCAGGCCCTCCAGCGGGGTCAGGCCCATCGAGGTGTCCACGCACCGGCCGCCGGCGACGGCCGACGCGGAGGCGCCGTTGCCCAGGTGCAGCACGATGACGTTCACCTCGGCCGGGTCCTTGCCGAGCAGCCGGGCGGTGGCCCGCGAGACGTACTGGTGCGAGGTGCCGTGGAAGCCGTAGCGGCGCACCCGGTGCTCGTCCGCGACGGCCTTGTCGATCGCGTACCGGGCGGCCGGCTCGGGCATCGAGGCGTGGAAGGCGGTGTCGAAGACGGCCACCTGCGGCAGGTCCGGGCGCAGCGCGCGGGCCACCTCGATGCCGGTGATGTTGGCCGGGTTGTGCAGCGGCGCGACCGGGATCAGCCGGCGGATCTCCCGGAGCACCTCGTCGGTGAGCACGGTCGGCTCGGTGAACCGCTTGCCGCCGTGCACCACGCGGTGGCCGATCGCGGCGAGCTCCGGGGAGTCCAGCCCGACGCCGTCGGCGGCGAGTTCCTCGGCGACGGCCTTGAGCGCGGCGGAGTGGTCCGGGAAGGTCTGCAGGCTCTCGCGCCGCTCGCCGGAGCGCGGGGTGTGCACCAGCCGGCCGCTCGGCTCGCCGATCCGCTCGACCAGCCCGGAGGCGAGCCGGGCGCCGTCGAGCATGTCGATCAGCTGGTACTTGACCGACGAGGAGCCGGCGTTCAGGACCAGGACACGCGTTCCTTCACTCATGCGTCCACCTCGCTGCGCTCGGTGGTCGCTTCGCGAAACACGCACCCGCTGATGATTCGCTCGCTGCGCTCGCTCATGCGTCCACCTCGCTGCGCTCGGTGGTCGCTTCGCGAAACACGCACCCGCTGATGATTCTCCCCCAGCCTCCGGCCGGGGGGACCCCCATGCTGCGCTCACTCATGCGTTCGACTCCTTGCGGTCCTGGGACTGGATCGCGGTGATCGCGACGGTGTTGACGATGTCCTCGACCAGCGCGCCGCGGGAGAGGTCGTTGACGGGCTTGCGCAGGCCCTGGAGGACCGGGCCGACGGCGACCGCGCCCGCCGAGCGCTGCACGGCCTTGTAGGTGTTGTTGCCGGTGTTGAGGTCCGGGAAGATCAGCACGGTCGCCCGGCCGGCCACCGCGGAGCCCGGCAGCTTGGTGGCCGCGACGTGCGGGTCCACGGCGGCGTCGTACTGGATCGGGCCCTCGACCAGGATGTCCGGGCGCAGCTCGCGGACGAGCTCGGTGGCCTTGCGGACCTTGTCGACGTCCGCGCCGGAGCCGGAGGTGCCGGTCGAGTAGGAGAGCATCGCGACCCGCGGCTCGACGCCGAACTGGGCGGCGGTGGCCGCGGCCTGGATCGCGATGTCGGCCAGCTGCTGGGCGTCCGGGTCCGGGTTGACGGCGCAGTCGCCGTACACGAGGACCTTGTCGGCCAGGCACATGAAGAAGACGCTCGACACGATGGACGCGCCCGGCGAGGTCTTGATGACCTCGAAGGCGGGCCGGATGGTGGCGGCGGTGGAGTGCACCGCGCCGGAGACCATGCCGTCGGCGATGCCCTCCTGGACCATCAGGGTGCCGAAGTAGGAGACGTCGGTGACGACGTCCAGCGCGAGCTCGACGGTCATGCCCTTGTGGGCGCGCAGCCGCGCGTACAGCTCGGCGAACTGGCGGCGCAGCGGGCTGGTGGTCGGGTCGACGATCCGGACCCGGGCGCGGTCGGCGCCGGAGTCTTCCCGCGGTATCGCGATGCCGAGGCCCGCGGCCGTGCGGCGCACCGCGTCGACGTCGCCGAGGAGGGTGAGGTCGCAGATGTTGCGGCGCAGCAGGATCTCGGCCGCGCGCAGCACGCGCTCCTCGGTGCCCTCGGGCAGGACGACGTGCCGGCGGTCGGCGCGGGCGCGCTCCAGGAGCTCGTGCTCGAACATCATCGGGGTGACCCGCTCGGACCGGCCGACCTCGATCCGGTTGGTCAACTCGACCGTGTCGACGTGCAGTTCGAACAACCCGAGGGCGATCTCGGCCTTCCGCGGGCTGGCCGCGCTGAGCTTGCCCTCCAGGTGGGTCAGGGTGGCGGCGGTCGGCCAGCTGCCCCCGGGGACGACCGCGACCGGGGTGCCGGGGGCGAGCCGGGCGGCCAGCGCCATGACGTTCGGCCCCGGGTGCTGGCCGAGCGTCAGCAGCACGCCGGCGATCGGCGGGGCGCCGGCGGCGTGCGCGGCGAGCGAGCCGATGACCAGGTCGGCGCGGTCCCCGGGGGTCACGACGAGGGCGCCGTCGGTCAGCGCGTCGAGGAAGGTCGGCAGCATGGCGCCGCCGAAGACGAACCCGCGGACGTCCCGGGCGAGCCCGGCGGCGTCCCCGAGCAGCACCTCGGCGCCGGTCGCCTCCACCAGCTGGGCGACGGTGGGCGCGGCCAGCGCCGGCTCCTCGGGGATGACGTAGGCGGGGATCGGCAGCTTCTCGGTGAGCTTGCGCTGGATCCGCTGCTTGGCGGCGGGGGCGACCCGGTTGGCGATCATCGCGAGGGTCTCGCAGCCGAGGTCGGTGTACGCCCGGTGGGCGTTGCGGACCTCGGCGGTCACGGCCTCCGCCTCCTTGCCCTGCCCGCCGAGCACTGGCAGCACGGCGGCGCCGAACTCGTTGGCCAGCCGGGCGTTGAAGGCCAGCTCGTCCGGGATGTTGGTGTCCGCGAAGTCGGTGCCGAGCACCAGCACGGCCTCGCAGCGCCGCTCCACCGCCCGGAACCGGTCGACGAGGGCCGACACCAGCTCGTCCTGCCCCTGGGCGGCCTGCAGGGCGGCGGCCTCCTCGTACGTCAGCCCGTACAGGTCGGTGGCGGGCAGGTCGATCCGGTACCGGCCGCGCAGCAGCTCGACCACGTGGTCCGACCCGGACTCTCCCGGCGCGTGCGCGTGCACCAGCGGCCGGAACACCCCGACCCGGTCCACCTGCCGGGTGAGCAGCTCCATGACCCCGAGCTCGACCGCCTGCCGTCCGTCCCCCCGGTCGATCCCGGTCACGTACACGCTGCGCGCCACGCGGTCTTCTCCGTCCCGTCGCCTCGGAAAGTGGTCATATCGACCATACCTTCGCACCCCGAACTGGCGTCCGCGAGCAGAGCATCCCGGGGGAGGCAAGGGACGAAGGTCACGTCGGTCGCGGAAGACCGCGAACGGAAGACCGCGAACGGAAGACCGCGGACGGCGGCACCGCGGACGTCGGACGTCCGCGGTGCCGCCGTCGGTCGTGCCCGCGGAGGGGTCAGGCCGGGCGGAGCCAGATGGTGGCCAGTGGGGGGAGGATCAGGTCGGCGGAGCGGGGCTGGCCGTTCCACTCGACGGGGTCGGCCTTGATCGGGGTCGAGTTGCCGGTGCCGGTGCCGCCGTAGGCCTCGGCGTCGGTGTTGAGGACTTCCTCCCACAGCTGGTCGCGGCCGTCGAGGGCGGGGAGGCCGACGCGGTGGCCGTGGCGGACGACGGGGGAGAAGTTGCAGACGGCGACGAGGGGCGAGCCGTCGGCGGCGTGGCGGACGTAGGAGAGCAGGTTGTCGTCGGCGGAGCCGCCGTCGAGCCACTGGAAGCCCTCGGGGGAGGTGTCGAGCTCCCAGAGGGCGGGGGTGTCGCGGTAGTGGCGGTTGAGGTCGCGGACGAGGCGGCGCACGCCCTGGTGGTCGCGGTGGGCCGGCCACTGCTCGTCGAGCACCCACCACTGCGGGCCGGTCTCGTGGTCCCATTCCGCGCCCTGGGCGAACTCCTGCCCCATGAAGAGGAGTTGCTTGCCGGGGTGGGACCACATGAAGCCGAGGTAGGCGCGGTGGTTGGCGCGCTGCTGCCACCAGTCGCCGGGCATCTTGGAGACGAGCGCCTGCTTGCCGTGCACGACCTCGTCGTGGGAGATCGGCAGGATGTAGTTCTCGGAGTAGGCGTACACCATCGAGAAGGTGATCTCGTCGTGGTGGTACCTGCGGTGCACCGGCTCCTTGGACATGTAGACCAGCGAGTCGTGCATCCAGCCCATGTTCCACTTGAGGCCGAAGCCGAGGCCGCCGCCGTCGGTCGGGCGGGTCACGCCGTCCCAGGCGGTCGACTCCTCGGCGATCGTCACGACGCCCGGGCAGCGCCGGTAGACGGTCGCGTTCATCTCCTGGAGGAAGGAGGCCGCGTCGAGGTTCTCCCGTCCGCCGAACCGGTTGGGCGTCCAGGCGCCGCCCTCGCGGGAGTAGTCGAGGTAGAGCATCGAGGCGACGGCGTCCACGCGCAGCCCGTCGATGTGGAACTCCTCGCACCAGTAGACCGCGTTGGCGACGAGGAAGTTGCGCACCTCCTTGCGCCCGTAGTCGAACTCCAGCGTGCCCCAGTCGGGGTGTTCGGCGCGCAGCGGGTCGGCGGGCTCGTAGAGCGGCTCGCCGTCGAAGCGGGCGAGGGCGAAGGCGTCCTTGGGGAAGTGGGCGGGCACCCAGTCGACGATCACGCCGATCCCGTGCCGGTGCAGCGTGTCGACGAGGTGGCGGAAGTCGTCCGGGGTGCCGAGGCGGGCGGTGGGCGCGTAGTAGCCGGACACCTGGTAGCCCCAGGAGCCGCCGAAGGGGTGCTCCATGACCGGCATGAACTCCACGTGGGTGAAGTTCAACTCCTTCAGGTAGCCGGGGAGTTCCTCGGCGATCGCGCGGTAGCTGGTGAGGTCGGGCCGCCAGGACGGCAGGTGCAGCTCGTACACCGACATCGGCGCCCGGTGGTGCGCGGCGCGTGCGCGGCGGGCCATCCACTCGCCGTCCTCCCACCGGTAGGCGGAGGAGGTGACGACGGACGCGGTGCCGGGCGGGCACTGGGCGGCGCGGGCCAGGGGGTCGGCCTTGTCGAGCACCCAGCCCTGCCGGGTGTGGATCTCGTACTTGTAGGTGGTGCCCTCGGCCAGCCCGGGGACGAAGAGCTCCCACACGCCGGAGGAGCCGAGCGAGCGCATCGGGTGCCCGGTGCCGTCCCAGTGGTTGAAGTCCCCGATCAGCCGCACCCCGGCGGCGTTCGGCGCCCACACGGCGAACGCGGTGCCGGCCACGCCGTCCACCGTCCGCACGTGCGAGCCGAGCACCTGCCACAGCTGCTCGTGCCGGCCTTCGGAGATGAGGTGCAGGTCGAGCTCGCCGAGGGTGGGCGGGGTGCGGTAGCCGTCCTGCTGGACGAGGGGTTCGCCGTCCGGGTAGGTCACCAGCAGCCGGTAGTCGGGCGGTGCGCCGCCGGCGAGCAGGCCGGTGAACAACCCGGCCTGCTGGTGGGTGAGTTCGGCCGGGCCCTGGGCGGTCTCGACCACGACCCGTTCGGCGAACGGCCGCAGCACCCGGATCGCGGTGCCGCCGTGCACGGGGTGGGCGCCGAGCAGCGCGTGCGGGTCGTGGTGCTGGCCGCCGACCAGCCGGTCCACCTCGGAGGGCGGCAGCGGCGCCTCGGGCAGCCGCAGGGCCCCGGCCGGCAGCGGTTCGGGAGCCGGGGCGGGGCCGGGAGCAGAGGTGGCGGCGGGGGCAGGAGCGGGTGTCCCCGTACCGGCCAGGAACGTGGCCGGTACGGGACGGGTGGTGCGGCCGGGCGGGTCGAGCGGCGTCACGGCGGGGTCCTCCTGCGGCGGGGGGTGTGGGCGAACTCCTGCGGGCGGTACGAGCGGGGGATCACACGGTCAGGGCGAGCCGGTTGATCGCGGCCAGCGGGATCGGCAGCCAGCTCGGGCGGTGCCGGGCCTCGTACACGACCTCGTAGACCGCCTTGTCGATCTCCAGCGCGCGCATCAGCTCCGGCGAGGCCGCCGGGTCGACGCCGCCCCCGGCGGTGTACCCGGCGCAGAAGGCGGTGCGGTTGCGCTGTGCCCAGGCGGCGGCGAGGTGGGCGAGCTCGGGGTCGACCGGGCCGCCGGCGAGGAGGTGGGCCGCCGCGTAGTCGAAGGAGCGCAGCATCGCGGCGACGTCGCGCAGCGCGGGCTGCGGTTCGCGGCGCTCGTTGACGGACTTGGCGGGCTCGCCCTCGAAGTCGAGCAGGACCCAGCCGTGCGGGGTGCGCATGGCCTGGCCGAGGTGCAGGTCGCCGTGGATGCGCTGGACCGGAAGGCCGTCCGGGTGGGCGTCGGCGAGCTGCTGGAAGGCGCTGCGCAGGGCGGCCCGGTAGCGCATCAGTCCGGGGACGGCGGCGACGGCGCTGTCGAGGCGGTCGGCCATGGCGGTGGCGAGCTGGCGGGTCTGGGCGCGGTCGAGGCGGGCGACGGGCATCGAGCGGGCGAGCACCCGGTGCACCTCGGCGGTGGCCCGCCCGAGCCGGTGGGCCTCGATCGCGAAGTTGCCGGGGGACGGGTCGCCCTTGAGCCGGCCGACCTGGTCGAGGGCGAGCTCCCAGCCGTCCTCGGCGTCCGGCAGGTAACGCTGGAGCAGGCCGAGGGTGGCGGGTTCGGCGCGTTCCATCCGGCTCTCGAACCAGGCCGCGACCCGCGGGATGCGGGTGGAGCCGGCCCGGGAGAGGGCGAGGGAGAGTTCGAGGTCGGGGTTGGTGCCGGGGTGGACGCGGCGGAAGAGCTTGAGGATGTACGAGGTGCCGTAGATGACGGAGCTGTTGGACTGCTCGGCGGTGGAGGCGCGCCCGGGGATCGTGGTGGGCAGGCCGGAGCCGGGGGTGCGGCGGAACGACAGCGAGCCGAAGCGGTCGCCGGTGGCCAGGTGCTCCAGCAGGCGCCCGGTGAGCTCCGGGTCGTGGACGGCGTCGTAGAGCGTCGCGCCGTCGTACGGGCCGTGGGTGAGCCGGCCGAGCACGGCGCCGGGCTCGATGTCGGCGGGGCGCTCGGAACGGACGCCGAGGAGGAGTTGGTAGACGTCCCCGTGCGGGGCGCCGGCCGTGGTGGCGTGCTCGACCCGCAGCAGGAGGTGCAGCAGGGCCGGGTCGCCGACCTGCAGCGGGGTTCCGACCACCGGGGTGAGCCCGGTGATGGGCCGTCCCTTCCCGGCGTACCAGCGCTGGGTGGGGAGCCACTCGGAGATCAGCGGCAGGGCCGCCTGGACGAGTTCGCTGACCCCCAGGGCGGTTCTCCGGAGCCCGGTGCTCCGCGCGCCCGCCGACGCGGCGGGGCCGGCCGGGGTGTCGTGCTGCACATGGGCTTGAGAACGGGAGGTTTCGGACATGACTCCCTTTCCCCGGAAGCGGGCCGACTGCCCGACGGGTCTGGCCGGGTCCGTCAGTCTTCCGGATTTCGGCGGCGCGGCGGTGGCGGCACGCGAGCGGGGCTCAGGTGTCACGCCTTCGTGTGGGTGGCCGTTGGGCTGTTCTCCGTACGCGGCGCCGGGGGCGCCGCGGGGCGGAGGACCCCGGGGCGCGCGGGTTCAACTCGCGCTCCCCGAGGGTCTGGTGGTGCGGTCGGGGCCGGTGCGGCGGATCGTTACTTCGACCGCCTGGTCCCGCTCAGTCGCGGGGGCTGCCGGAGCTGGAACCAGTAGAAGCCGTGGCCGGCCAGGGTGAGCAGGTACGGCCACTCACCGATCGAGGGGAAGCGCACTCCGCCGATCAGCTCGACCGGGTAGCGTCCGCCGTACTGCCGCAGGTCCAGTTCGGTCGGTTGTGCGAACCGCGAGAAGTTGTTCACGCACATGACCAGGTCCCCCTCGTGCTCCCGCACGAAGGCCAGCACCGCGGGGTTGCTGGAGGGCAGTTCGGTGTACGTGCCCAGACCGAACGCCGGGTTGAGCTTGCGGATCTCGATCATGCGACGCGTCCAGTGCAGCAGCGAACTCGAACTGCTCTGCTGCGCCTCGACGTTGGTCACCTGATAGCCGTACACCGGGTCCATGATGGGCGGCAGACTGAGCCTGCCCGGGTCGGCGGAGGAGAAACCCGCGTTGCGGTCCGGGGTCCACTGCATCGGGGTGCGGACGCCGTCCCGGTCGCCGAGCCAGATGTTGTCGCCCATGCCGATCTCGTCCCCGTAGTAGAGCACCGGCGAGCCGGGCAGCGAGAGGAGGAGGGCGGTGAACAGCTCGATCTGGTTGCGGTCGTTCTCCAGCAGCGGGGCGAGCCGGCGCCGGATGCCCACGTTGGCGCGCATCCGGGGGTCCTTGGCGTACTCCGCGTACATGTAGTCGCGCTCCTCGTCGGTGACCATCTCCAGGGTCAGCTCGTCGTGGTTGCGCAGGAAGATGCCCCATTGGCACCCGTACGGGATGTGCGGGGTCTTGGCGAGGATCTCCGAGACGGGGTAGCGGGACTCGCGCCGCACCGCCATGAAGATCCGCGGCATCACCGGGAAGTGGAACGCCATGTGGCACTCGTCGCCGCCCGCCGCGAAGTCGCCGAAGTAGTCGACGACGTCCTCGGGCCACTGGTTGGCCTCGGCGAGCAGCACGGTGTCGGGGTAGTCGGCGTCGATCTCCTTGCGGACCCGGCGCAGGAACTCGTGGGTCTCCGGCAGGTTCTCGCAGTTGGTGCCGTCGCGCGCGAACAGGTAGGGCACCGCGTCCAGCCGGAAGCCGTCGATGCCGAGGTCGAGCCAGAACCGCAGCCCGGCGATCATCTCGTCCTGGACGCGGGGGTTGTCGTAGTTGAGGTCGGGCTGGTGAGAGAAGAACCGGTGCCAGAAGTACTGCTTGCGGACCGGGTCGTACGTCCAGTTGGAGGTCTCGGTGTCGACGAAGATGATGCGGGCGTCCGGGTACCGCTTGTCGTCGTCGGCCCACATGTAGAAGTCGCCGTACGGCCCGTCCGGGTCCGCGCGGGAGGCCTGGAACCACGGGTGCTGGTCGCTGGTGTGGTTCATGACGAAGTCGATGATCACGCGCATGCCGCGGGCGTGCGCGGCGTCCACGAACTCCATGAAGTCGGCGATGTCGCCGAACTCGGGCAGCACCGATTTGTAGTCGGCCACGTCGTACCCGCCGTCGCGCAGCGGCGAGGCGAAGAACGGCGGGAGCCAGAGGCAGTCGATGCCGAGCCACTGGAGGTAGTCGAGCTTGGCCGTGAGCCCCTTCAGGTCCCCGACCCCGTCGCCGTTGCTGTCCTGGAAGGACCGCACCAGCACCTCGTAGAAGACCGCACGCTTGAACCACTCGGGGTCCAGGTTCTTCTTCGAGGTCTCGGGGAAGGTGTCGGGGACGGGCTCGTTCACTGTCACGCTGGGTTCCTCCGAACCGTGAGGAGGTGAGCCGGCTCGGCTGAGGGATCGAGCCGGACGTAGTTGTGCCGGCCCCAGGTGTAGGCGGCGCCGGTGAGCTCGTCGTGCACCGCGAACGGGCCGTCGCCGTCGAGCGTGACGGTGGCCTCCTGGACGTGGTGCGGGTCGAGGTTGACGACGGTGATGACCTGGTCGGTCAGGCCCTCCGGGGTGGTCGCGGTCTTGGAGTAGGCGATCACCTGGTCGTTGTCGGTGGGGTGGAAGCGCAGGTCGCGCAGCTGGCGCAGGGCGGGGTGGCGCCGGCGCAGCCGGTTGAGCACGGTGAGCAGCGGGGCGAGGGTGTCGGTGCGGTTCCAGTCGCGCGGGCGCAGCTCGTACTTCTCCGAGTGCAGGTACTCCTCGGAGCCGGGGTGGGCCGGCTCGTTCTCGTACAGCTCGAACCCGGCGTAGACGCCGTAGGTGGGGGAGAGCGTGGCGGCGAGCACGGCGCGGACGGCGAACGCGGCCCGGCCGCCGTGCTGGAGGTAGGCGTGCAGGATGTCGGGGGTGTTGGCGAAGAAGTTGGGCCGCATGTAGGCGGCCGCGTCACCGGTGAGTTCGGTGAGGTAATCGGTGAGTTCCGGCTTGGTGGTGCGCCAGGTGAAGTACGTGTACGACTGGTGGAAGCCGATCTTCCCGAGGGTGTGCATCATCGCGGGGCGGGTGAAGGCCTCCGCCAGGAACACGACGTCGGGGTCGGTGCGGGCGATGTCGGCGAGCACCTTCTCCCAGAACAGCACCGGCTTGGTGTGCGGGTTGTCGACCCGGAAGATCCGCACTCCGTGGGACATCCAGAAACGCAGGATGCGAACGGTTTCCTTGACGATTCCATCCATGTCCTGATCGAAGTTGACCGGATAGATGTCCTGGTACTTCTTCGGCGGGTTCTCGGCGTACGCGATGGTGCCGTCGGCGCGGTGGCTGAACCATTCCGGGTGCTTGTTCACCCACGGGTGGTCGGGGGAGCACTGGAGGGCGAAGTCCAGCGCCACCTCCAGGTGCAGCGCCCGGGCCTCGGCGACGAAGTGGTCGAAGTCCTCGATGGTGCCGAGGTCCGGGTGGACGGCGTCGTGGCCGCCCTCCGGCGAACCGATCGCCCAGGGCGAGCCGACGTCGTGCGGACCGGCCGTCAGGGTGTTGTCCGGGCCCTTGCGGTAGGCGCGGCCGATCGGGTGGACGGGCGGCAGGTAGACCACGTCGAAGTCCATCGCGGCGATCGCGGGCAGCCGCTCGGCGGCGGTGCGCAGGGTGCCCGAACGCGGCGGCTCGACGCCGTTCGGGTCCACCACGGCGCCCTCCGACCGCGGGAAGAACTCGTACCAGGAGCCGAACAGGGCGCGCTCGCGGTCCACCTGGAGCGGCAGCGGGCGGGAGGCGCTCAGCAGCTCGCGCAGCGGGTACCGGGCGAGCAGCTCCAGCACCTCGGGGGCGAGCGCGGCCGCCAGCCGGGACAGCGGCGGCAGGCCGGGGTCGCGCAGCGCGTCGGCGGCGGCGAGCACGTGCGCGCGGCCCTCCTTCTTCGGCACGCCGGCCGCGGCCTGCTCCAGCAGGCGGGCGCCCTCCTCCAGGACGAGCGCGGTGTCCATCCCGGCGGGGAGCTTGACCGACGCCGTCCTGCGCCAGGTGGCGATCGGGTCGCTCCACGCCTCGACCAGGTAGGACCAGCGGCCGGGCGCGGTCGGGGTGACGTGCGCGCCCCAGCGGTCGGTGCCCTCGGCGAGCTCGCGCATCGGGGTCCACGGGCCGCTGCGCCCGCGCGGGTCGCGCAGCACGACGTTGGCGTTGACGGCGTCGTGGCCCTCGCGGAACACGGTCGCGGTGACCAGGAAGGTCTCGCCGGCGACGGCCTTGGCCGGGCGGCGGCCGGAGTCGACGAGCGGGCTGACGTCCAGGACGGGGATGCGGCCGATCACGGTGTCGCTCTCTGTCTTTCGGGCGGCGGTCTTGCCGGCGGCGGTCTTGCGGGCGGGCGCCTTGCGCGGCGGGGCGTCGGCCTTCGCGGCGCCCGCCTTGGTGGCACCGGACCTCGCACCGGCCTTCGCACCGGCTTTCGCACCGGCCTTCGCGCCGTCCGCCTCCGGGGTGGCGGACGGCGCGGTGGACCCGGCGGTGGCGGTGCGGCGCGTGGTGGTGGTGCGCCTGCGCGGTGCCGTGGTCCGGCTCTCCGCGACCCCTGGTTGTCGGGCCGCTGCGGAGGACTCGGGCTCGGAGTGTTCGAGCGGGGAGGGGTGTTCGGACGAGGGCTGCCCGGGTGAGGCGTGCTCGGGTCCGGAGTGCGGGGGACGGGCCGCTCCGGCCGCCCTGGGCGCCGGCATCGCCGGATCCGTCCGAGTGTCAGAATCCGCCCGTCCGGCGGATTCCGCGACCGCTGCGTCGAGGGTGTCGGCCACCGGTGTGGACTGGTCCCGCGTGTCGCCGTGCATGCCAAGCTCCTGCCCGAGATCGGCGGCAGCTCCCGCCGGCGCCGGGGGGCGGGCCGGGGGAGTACCGGGAGGACTGCTGGGTGGGGAGGACGTGCGACCGAGAGCCTGCCCGCGCCGCCGTCCCCGGCAACCTGCCCGGCGCCCGCCCGGCCCGTGGGGGGACGCCCCGGAGCCCGCGCGCGTCCCGGCGCACGCCTCCGGGGGCACGCCCCTGGGCGACCCGGTCGACCCGTGAACGAGCCGACCGAGTACGAGGACACGCGTCGGAGCGCCGTGGGCGCCGAATGGGCTAAGGAGGACGAGGAACGATCAACGCGAAAAGGATTCGGACGTGCTGCTTCAAGGGGGGCGCCGCCCGTCGCCGCACTCCCCACAGCATCAACGACCTCGGTTCATACTCGCACCGCGGGCCGGACTTTCGCAGCGGTACGACAGTAGTTTCGGGCTTTGTCCGGAGCGGATGAGCGATCGGAAATGGGGTCGTTCCGCAGTGTTCACGCTTTGGTAGCGCGAGCCCCCGGAAAGTGCGCCTCGCGCGCCCCCCGTGCAGCCCAATGCGCCGAATGCGATCTCATCAATAGGCCGAACGGATGCCCAATAGCCCACTTGACGCACTGTCATGACGGCCGTCGGGGCTACGCTTCACGCCGTGAAGGCAATCCGCAGATTCACCGTCCGCACCGTCCTGCCCGAACAACTCCAGCCGTTGCACGAGCTGGCCCTCAACCTGCGCTGGTCCTGGCACCCCGAGACCAGGGACCTCTTCCGGTCCGTGGACCCGGAGGTCTGGGCCGCGACCGGCGAGGACCCGGTGCGGCTGCTCGGGGAGGTCCCGGCCGCCCGGCTCGCCGCGCTCGCCGCCGACCGGCGCTTCCTGCGCCGCCTCGGCGACCTCGCCGACGACCTGCGCGACTACCTCGCGGGCCCGCGCTGGTACCAGGCCCAGGATGGCGGCGGCACCCCGCTGCCCGCCGCCGTCGCCTACTTCTCGCCCGAGTACGGCATCGCCGCCGCGCTGCCCCAGTACTCCGGCGGGCTCGGGATCCTGGCCGGCGACCACCTCAAGGCCGCCAGCGACCTCGGCGTCCCGATCATCGGCGTGGGGCTGTTCTACCGGCACGGCTACTTCCGGCAGTCCCTCGACCGGGACGGCTGGCAGCAGGAGCGCTACCCGCTGCTCGACCCGGACGAACTCGCGGTCAGCCTGCTCCGGGAGGCCGACGGCACCCCCTGCCGGGTCGACCTCGCCCTGCCCGGCGGCCGGACCCTCGCCGCGCACATCTGGAAGGCCCAGGTCGGCCGGGTCTCGCTGCTCCTCCTCGACTCCGACACCGAGGAGAACTCGCCCGCCGAACGCGACGTCACCGACCGCCTCTACGGCGGCGGCAGCGAGCACCGGCTGCTCCAGGAGATGCTCCTCGGCATCGGCGGCGTCCGGGCCGTGCGCGCCTACTGCCGCCTCACCGGCCACCCCGCCCCCGAGGTCTTCCACACCAACGAGGGCCACGCCGGCTTCCTCGGCGTCGAGCGGATCCGCGAACTCGTCGCCGCCGGCACGGCCGAGACCGACACCGCCGGGGCCGACGGTGCCGGCCCCGACTTCGCCGCCGCCCTGGAGTCCGTCCGGGCCGGCACCCTCTTCACCACCCACACGCCCGTCCCGGCCGGCATC
Organism: Kitasatospora sp. NPDC057936; assembly: GCF_042887525.1. Classification (NCBI taxonomy): domain Bacteria; kingdom Bacillati; phylum Actinomycetota; class Actinomycetes; order Kitasatosporales; family Streptomycetaceae; genus Kitasatospora; species Kitasatospora sp. NPDC057936. The sequence goes on along the minus strand of NZ_JBHVPD010000015.1, from coordinate 68,976 downwards.
GACCGCTTCGACCGCGAGCTCGTCGCCCGGCACTTCTCCGGCGACGCCGCCCTGCCCGGCGTCCCGGTCGAGCCGGTGCTCGCGCTCGGCGCCGAGACCTGGCCCGGCGGGGACCCGAAGCTCTTCAACATGGCCGCCATGGGCCTGCGGCTCGCCCAGCGCGCCAACGGCGTCTCCACGCTGCACGGCGAGGTCAGCCGGGCCATGTTCAACGGCCTGTGGCCCGGCTTCGACCCGGCCGAGGTCCCGATCACCTCCGTCACCAACGGCGTCCACGCCGCCACCTGGATCGACCCGGCCGTCGTGCGCCTCGGCGCCGCCGAGATCGGCGCCGACCGCGCCGAGGACGCCATGACCAACGGCGACGCCAAGCGCTGGACCGGCCTGGAGCGGATCGGCAACACCGAGATCTGGGACCTGCGCCGCAGCCTGCGCGCCCAGCTGGTCGACGAGGCCCGCCGCCGGCTGCGCACCTCCTGGCGCCAGCGCGGCGCGGGCGAGGCCGAGCTCGGCTGGGTCTCCTCGGTGCTCGACCCGGACGTCCTGACCATCGGCTTCGCCCGCCGGGTGCCCTCCTACAAGCGGCTCACCCTGATGCTGCGCGACCAGGCTCGGCTGCGCTCCCTGCTCCTGCACCCGACCCGCCCGGTGCAGATCGTCGTCGCCGGCAAGGCCCACCCGGCCGACGACGGCGGCAAGCGGCTGATCCAGCAGATGGTCGCCTTCGCCGACGACCCGGCCGTCCGCCACCGGATCGTCTTCCTGCCGGACTACGACATGGCGATGGCCCAGCACCTCTACCCGGGCTGCGACGTCTGGCTGAACAACCCGCTGCGCCCGCTGGAGGCCTGCGGCACCTCCGGGATGAAGGCCGCGCTCAACGGCTGCCTCAACCTGTCCGTCCTGGACGGCTGGTGGGACGAGTGGTACGACGGCCAGAACGGCTGGGCGATCCCCACGGCGGACGACGCCGGCGGCGTGCTCGACCCGGAGAGCAGCGAGGCCGAGCGGCGCGACGACATCGAGGCGGCGGCGCTCTACGACCTGATCGAGGAGCAGGTCGCCGCGCGCTTCTACGACCGCGGCGCGGACGGGCTGCCGCACCGCTGGATCGCGATGGTCCGGCACACCCTGGTCACCCTCGGCCCCAAGGTGCTGGCCGGCCGGATGGTCCGCGAGTACGTCGAGCGGCTGTACGCCCCGGCGGCGCTCGCCCAGCGCGAGCTGGCGGCCGGATCGGGCGAGGGCGCCCGCGAGCTGGCGGCCTGGAAGGCGAAGGTCCGCGAGGCCTGGCCGGCCGTCCGGGTCGAGCACGTCGAGGCGGACTGCCCGGCCGAGGCGCAGGAGCTCGGCAGCTCGCTGGCGCTGCGGGTGCAGGTCGCGCTCGGCGCGCTGTCGCCGGGCGACGTCGAGGTGCAGGTGGTGTCCGGCCGGGTGGACGAGACGGACGGCATCTCGGACGCCGGCCTGCTCGCGCTCAAGCCGGTCGGCGGCCCGGACCTGGACGGGCGGACGCGCTACGAGGGCTCGCTGGAGCTGTCCAGGACCGGTCCGTTCGGCTACACCGTCCGGGTGCTGCCGTCCCACCCGCGGCTGGCCTCCCCGGCGGAGCCGGGGCTGGTCGCCCTGCCCGTCGAGTCGGCCGGGATGGACGCGGGGCTACTGCGCTGAGGCCCTGCGCCGGGACGGGCTGGGCCGCGGCGGGACGGCTCAGACCAGGCTGTCCCGCCAGGCCTGGTGCAGTTCGGCGAAGCGGCCGGCGCCGGCGATCAGCTCCTGCGGGCCGCCGTCCTCGACGATCCGGCCCTGGTCCATCACCAGGACGCGGTCGGCGATCTCCACGGTGGAGAGCCGGTGCGCGATGATCACGGCCGTCCGGCCCGCCAGCACCGTGCGCATGGCCCGCTGGACGGCCTGCTCGCCGGGGACGTCCAGCGAGCTGGTCGCCTCGTCCAGGATCAGCACCGCCGGGTCGGCCAGCAGGGCGCGGGCGAAGGCGACCAGCTGGCGCTGCCCGGCGGAGATCCGGCCGCCGCGCTTGCGCACGTCGGTGTCGAAGCCGTCCGGGAGCGCGGCGACGAACTCGTACGCGCCGATGTCCCGGGCGGCCTGTTCGACCTCCGCGCGGGTGGCGCCGGGGCGGCCGATCGCGATGTTCTCGGCGACGGTGCCGGAGAACAGGAAGGACTCCTGGGTCACCATGACCACCCCGCGCCGCAGTTCGGGGGTGGCGAGGTCGCGCAGGTCGACGCCGTCCAGCCGGATCCGGCCCTCGGTCGGGTCGTAGAAGCGGGCCAGCAGCTTGGCGACGGTCGACTTGCCCGCGCCGGTCGCGCCGACCACGGCCACCGTCTGTCCGGCGGGGATCACCAGGTCGAAGGGCGGCAGCACCTCCTTGCCGGTGCGGTAGGCGAAGCGCGTCCCCTCGAAGGAGACCTCGCGGCCCTTGCCGGCCGCCCGCGGCAGTTCGGCGGGCTCGGCCGGCTCGGCGACGGTCGGCTCGTGGGCGAGCAGGCCGGCGATCTTCTCCAGCGCGGCGGCGGCCGACTGGTAGCTGTTGAGGAACATCGCGAGCTGGTCGATCGGGTCGAACAGGCGGCGCAGGTAGAGCAGGAAGGCGGTGAGGACGCCGAGTTCCAGCGTGCCGTCGACGACCAGCCGGCCGCCGAGCAGCACCACGCCGGCCGTCCAGACGTTGGCGGCGGTGCGGGAGAGGCCGACGTAGCGGGCGAGCTCCAGGAAGCCGTCGGCGGTCGCGGTGGCGGAGCGCTGGTTGACCACGGCGAAGGCCGCGTCGTTGGCCTTCTCGCGGCGGAAGGCCTGTACCGGGCGGATGCCGTTCATGGTCTCGGTGAAGCGGACGATCATCGAGGCGGCGGAGGTCCGCGAGCGGCGGTAGACCCGGCGCGAGCGGGTGCGGAAGGAGCGGGCGATCAGGCCGAGCGGCACCAGGGCGGCCAGTGAGGCCAGCCCGAGGCGCCAGTCCAGCACCATGAGCAGCACCGAGATGTAGCAGACCGACAGGAAGACGGTCAGCAGCTCCTGGAGGCCTTCGGAGAGCAGTTCGCGCAGCGCGTCGATGTCGCTGGTGGCGCGGGAGATGATCCGGCCGGAGGTGTAGCGCTCGTGGAAGTCCAGGCTGAGCCGCTGGGCGTGCCGGAAGATCCGGCCGCGCAGCTCCAGCAGGATGTCCTGGTTGACCCGGGCGCTGATCTTGATGAACACCCATTGCAGCAGCGGGCTGAGCAGGGCGAAGCACAGGTAGGCGGCGATCACCGCGATCAGCGGTCCGGCGTCGTTCTCGCGCAGCGCCGGGATGCCGCGGTCCATCGCCACCGCGACCAGCAGCGGGCCGGACTGCAGGGCGGCCTGCTGGACGAGGATCACCACCATCGCGACGGTGATCCGGGCCCGGTGCGGGCCGAGCAGCGAGCGCAGCAGCGCCCGGGGCGCGCCGGGCGGGACGGGGATGTCCTCCTCGTCGTCCGGGGGAGGCGGCAGCTCCTCCTCGGCGGCGGGGCCGGCGGGGTCGGCCGGTTCGACGGCGGGTTCGGCGGTGGTGGTCACCGGGAGGTGCTCCCCTCGGGGATCAGGGCGGCCTCGCCCGTCATCAGTTCGCGGTAGCGCGTGGAGGTGCGCAGCAGTTCCTGGTGGGTGCCGACGGCCTCGATCCGGCCGTCCGCGAGCACCGCGACCCGGTCGGCGAGCAGCACGGTGCTGGGGCGGTGGGCGACCACCAGGGCGGTGGTGCCGGAGAGGACCTCGCGCAGGGCGCGTTCGACCAGGGCCTCGGTGTGCACGTCGAGGGCGGACAGTGGGTCGTCGAGGACGAGGAAGGCCGGGTCGCCGACGACCGCGCGGGCCAGGGCGAGGCGCTGGCGCTGGCCGCCGGAGAGGCTCAGGCCCTGCTCGCCGACCTCGGTGTCCGCCCCGGCCGGGAGCTTGTCGACGAAGCCGGCCTGGGCGGTGGCGAGCGCGGAGCGCAGCCGGTCCTCGCCCGCGCCGGGGGCGCCCATCAGGACGTTCTCCCGGACGGTCGCCGAGAACAGGGTGGGCTCCTCGAAGGCCACCGCGACGAGCTCGCGCAGCCGCTCCCGGGGCAGGTCGCGGATGTCGCGGCCGTCCAGCGTGATGGTGCCGCCGGTGGCCTCGTACAGACGGGGGAGCAGGGCGGTGAGGGTGGTCTTGCCGCTGCCGGTGGCGCCGACCAGGGCCATCGTCTCGCCGCTGCGCACGTGCAGGTCGATGCCCCGGAGCAGGTCGGGGGTGCCGTCGGGGGCGTCGGGGTAGCGGAAGCGGACGCCGGTGAGGCGGATGCCGTCCGGGGTGGCGCCGAGGCCGGTGGCGGTGCCCGGGTCCTCCTCCTCGGGTTCGTCGAGGACCTCGAAGAAGCGGTCGGTGGCGGTGGCGGCCTCGTTGGCGTAGGCGAGCAGCCAGCCGAGGGACTCGACCGGCCAGCGCAGCGCGAGCGCGGTGGAGAGGAAGGCGACCAGGCTGCCCGCGCTGAGCTGGTCGTGGGCGACCAGGTAGGCGCCGACGGCGAGGGCGCAGCCGAGGGCGATCTCCGGCAGGCCGACGATCACCGCCCACAGGTTCGCCAGCAGGTGGGCCTTGTGCAGCTCGGTGCGGCGCAGCAGCCGGGACTGGGCGCGGAACCGCTCGTGCATCGAGCGGTGGCGGCCGAAGGCCTTGAGGACGCGGATGCCGAGGACGGACTCCTCGACGACGGTGGCGAGGTCGCCGTTGCGGTCCTGGGCGAGCCGGGAGGCGCCGGAGTAGCCGGACTCGAAGCGCCGGGTGAGCACGAACAGCGGTGCGGCGGGCAGCACGACGATCAGGGCGAGCCGCCAGTCCTGGGTGAACATCACCACCGTGCCGGCCAGGAACATCACCGAGTTGACGATGAGGAAGACCAGCGGGAAGGCCAGGAACAGCCGCATGGTGTACATGTCGGCGGTGGCCCGGGAGAGCAACTGGCCGGATCCCCACCGTTCGTGGAAGGAGACCGGTAGCCGCTGGAGCTTGGCGAAGAGGTCGCCGCGCATGGCCGTCTCCAGCCCGGCCAGCGGGCGGGCCAGGACCACCCGGCGGGTGTAGAACAGGCCGGCCTCGACCAGGCCGAGGAGCAGCAGCAGGCCGACCAGCGGCCACAGCCCGGCGAGGTCGTGCCGGGCCAGGGGTCCGTCCACGATCCGGCCGAGCACGATCGGCACGCCGAGGACGCTCAGCATGGCGAGCACGGCGGCCGTCACGGAGGTGGCGAGCCGGCGGCGGACGGCCCGGGCGTAGGGCCACAGGCGCAGCAGGGAGCGGACCGTGGAGCGGTGGGCGGTCCCGGGGGCGTCGGGTTGTCGGTTCTCGGCCATCGCCGTGAGGGTAGGCAGACCTCCCGTCATTTCTCACCAGGTTTTTCACCCCTGTCGGCGCGGTGCGGCGAGAACCGGCCACCCGTACGGGTGGGGCGGAGGCGTTCGACGGGGCGCACGTGTCGGTTCGTGCAGGGAGGAGTGCGTCGAGCGCCTCTTGCGAGCCCCTGCCGATCGGCCGATTACATCTCCTGACGGATGGTCACTGATGCGCGAGTGGTAGGAGATGCGACATGACGGTCGAGACCGAGCCGGGCCCCGCGGGGGGCGCCACGGTGGTGCAGGTGCGGACACAGCTCAGCCTCAGCACGGTGGCGGCGCGGAACCTGGCGACGACGACCAAGTCCGAGCCGCAGATGCAGGAGATCACCTCCCGGTGGCTGCTGCGGATGCTGCCCTGGGTACCGGTCCAGGCGGGTACGTACCGGGTCAACCGCCGCCTGAGCTACGCGACCGGGCGCGGCCGGGTGAGCTTCGCCAAGACCGGCACCTCGGTGAGCGTGATCGCCCCCTCGCTGCGCGAGGTGCCGGCGCTGCGCGGCTTCGAGGACGACGCCGTGCTGGAGGAGCTGGCCCGCCGGTTCGTGCAGCGGGACTTCGCCCCGGGCGACGTCCTGGTGCAGGAGGGGTCGCCGATCGAGGAGGTGTTCCTGCTCGCGCACGGCAAGGTCGACCGGCTCGGCACCGGCAAGTACGGCGAGCAGACGGTGGTCGGGACGCTCGCGGACGGCGACCACATCGGCGACGAGGCCCTCACCCGGGAGGACGGCACCTGGCCGTACACCGTGAAGGCGGCGACCGCGGGCGTCGCGATGGCGCTCTCGTGGCCGGTGTTCCAGGAGCTGGTCGACCGCTCGGACGCGCTGCGCGAGCAGCTGCTGGGCTTCGCGGCCGACGCCGCGCAGGCGCAGAACCCGCACGGCGAGGCGAACATCGACCTGTCGGCGGGCCACGAGGGCGAGTTCGAGCTGCCCGGCGCCTTCGTGGACTACGAACTGCGGCCGCGCGAGTTCGAGTTGAGCGTCGCGCAGACCGTCCTGAAGGTGCACACCAGGGTCGCCGACCTCTACAACCAGCCGATGAACCAGACCGAGCAGCAGCTGCGGCTGACCGTCCAGGCGCTGCGCGAGCGCCAGGAGCACGAGCTGATCAACAACCCCGACTTCGGGCTGCTGAGCAACACCGACTTCGACCAGCGCATCCAGACCCACTCCGGCCCGCCCACCCCGGACGACCTGGACGAGCTGCTCGCCATGCGCCGCGACACCGACTACCTGTTCGCCCCCTCGCGGGCGATCGCGGCGTTCGGGCGGGAGTGCAACAGGCGCGGCATCCACCCCGGCACCGTCGACGTCGCGGGCAAGCACCGGCCGACCTGGCGCGGGGTGCCGATCTTCCCGTGCGACAAGATCCCGGTGGCGGACACCGGCACCACGTCCTTCATCGCGATGCGCGTGGGCGAGGACAACCAGGGCGTCATCGGCCTCAACCAGATCGGCATCCCGGACGAGTACGAGCCCGGGCTGAACGTCCGGTTCATGGGCATCGACGAGAAGGCGATCGCGTCCTACCTGGTCAGCGCCTACTACTCGGCGGCGGTGCTGGTGCCGGACGCGATCGGCGTGCTGGAGAACGTCGAGGTGGGCCACGCGCGCGGCTGACGCGCGCCGGATCACTCCGGGGCGGGCGCGCGCAGCAGCTGGAGCGAGCGCCCGCCCAGCACGACGGCCCCCCGCGGGTGCGGTTCGCCGGTGCCCGGGGCGGCCGTGTCGACGACCGTCCCGTACGCGGCCTCCGGCGCGGCCCAGGGCTCGCCGGGGAGGGTGAAGACGACCGGTTCGTGGCCGGCGTTGAAAAGCAGCAGGAAGCTGTCGTCGTGCGACGGCCGCCCGGCGCCGTCCCGTTCGGACATCGCGGCACCGGACAGCAGCATGCCGAGGCAGGCCGTCGGGGCGAACCAGTCGGCCTCGGTCATCTCCTTGCCGAGCGGCGTGAACCAGGCGAGGTCCGGCAGGCCGCCCGGGACGGCGGCCCGGCCGGAGAAGAACGCCCGCTGCCGCAGCACCGGGTGGGCGCGGCGCAGCCGCACCAGGCGGGCGGTCAGGTCGCACAGGTCCCGCCAGCCGGGCTCGCGCAGCAGGGACCAGTCCAGCCAGCTGACCTCGTTGTCCTGGCAGTAGGCGTTGTTGTTGCCGCCCTGGGTGCGGCCGAACTCGTCGCCGGCGGTGAGCATCGGCACGCCGGTGGAGAGCAGCAGCGTGGCCAGCAGGTTGCGCAGCTGGCGCAGCCGCAGGGCGGTGACGTCCGGGTCGTCGGTCTCGCCCTCGACGCCGTGGTTCCAGGAGCGGTTGTCGTCGGTGCCGTCCCGGTTGGCCTCGCCGTTGGCCTCGTTGTGCTTGCGGTCGTAGCTGACGAGGTCGCGCAGGGTGAAGCCGTCGTGCGCGGTGACGAAGTTGACGGAGGCGTACGGGCGCCGTCCGCCGCGCTGGTAGAGGTCGGAGGAGCCGGAGAGCCGGTAGCCGAGCTCACGGACGTCCGGGCGGGCGCCGCGCCAGAAGTCCCGGACGGTGTCCCGGTACTTGTCGTTCCACTCGGCCCACAGCGGGGGGAAGCCGCCGACCTGGTAGCCGCCCGGGCCGACGTCCCACGGCTCGGCGATCAGCTTGACCCGGCTGAGGAGGGGGTCCTGGGAGACGGCGGCGAGGAACGGGTGCTCCATGTCGACGCCGTCGCCGGCGCGGGCGAGGGCGGCGGCGAGGTCGAAGCGGAAGCCGTCCACGCCCATCTCGGTGACCCAGTACCGCAGCGAGTCGGTGATCAGCCGGATCACCTGCGGGCGCCGGGTGTCCAGGGTGTTGCCGCAGCCGGTGTAGTCGGCGTAGCCGCGCGGACGGTGCGGGGCGAGGCGGTAGTAGGCGGCGTTGTCGATGCCGCGCAGCGAGAGCGTGGGCCCGAGTTCGGCGCCCTCGGCGGTGTGGTTGAACACGACGTCGAGGATCACCTCGATCCCGGCGGCGTGCAGGGCGCGGACCATCCGCTTGAACTCGCCGACCTGGCCGCCGCGCGAGCCGGAGGCGGAGTAGCCGGCGTGCGGGGCGAAGAACCCGACGGTGTTGTAGCCCCAGTAGTTGGCCAGGCCGCGGGCCTGGAGGTGGTCCTCGCTGGCGTGCTGGTGGACCGGCAGCAGTTCGACGGCGGTGACGCCGAGGCGGGTCAGGTGGGCGACGGCGGCGGGGTGGGCCAGGCCCGCGTAGGTGCCGCGCAGGTGGGGCGGGACGTCGGGGTGGCGCATGGTGAAGCCGCGGACGTGCAGTTCGTAGAGGACGGTCTCGGCCCACGGGGTCTTCGGGCGGTGGTCGTCGTACCAGTCGTCGTCGTCGTGGACGACGACGGATCTGGGCACGTAGCGGGCGGAGTCGCGGTTGTCCCGGACGGTGTCGGCGACGTCCGCCTCGGGCCAGTTGCGGACGGCGCCGCTGGCCGCGTCGTGGGAGGTGTAACAGCCGTCGACGGCGCGGGCGTACGGGTCGAGCAGCAGCTTGGCCGGGTTCCAGCGGGCGCCGGTCCACGGGTCCCAGCGGCCGTGCACGCGGAAGCCGTACCGCGTGCCGGGGCGCACGCCGGGCAGGAAGCCGTGCCAGATCTGGAAGTCCTGTTCGGTGAGGCGGTGCCGGCTCTCCTTGCCGTCCTCGTCGAACAGGCACAGGTCGACGGCCTCGGCGCCGGCCGCCCAGAGCGCGAAGTTGGTGCCGGGGCCGCCGAGCCGGTCGGTGCGGAAGCGGGCGCCGAGCGGCTGCCAGTCGCCGGGCCACGGTGGCTCGGCGGTCCGTCCGCCGCGCGTCCGCACACCGGCTTCCAGCTCCTGCCCTGACGCCATGGCCGTGCCCTCCCTGGCCGGGGTGTCCCGGACCCCGTGCCCTTCCTCATTCCCGGTTTGCACTGATCGGAAGCGGCTGAACGGGGGCTTACCGGCGGATGGCGGCCGAGGGGTGCGGGCCGTGGGGTGCCCGGGTCGGCGCGGGGCGCCCGCGCGGCCCGGGGGGCGGGCGCCGGCCGGCCCGCGCCGCCGTGTCCGGTCCCGGGGCTCCTCGTTGTTCCGGATATCGGAACGACACGGCTGGAGGCCCCCGGAATGCGGCGCCGAGGACGGGTTTGGGCGCGGCGGGCGGTGGCGGTGGCCTGGTGCCTGGCCACGCTCACGAGCTGCGGCAGCGGCGGCACCCCGGCCGCGCCCGCCAACGACGGGGCCCCGCCCGGGGTGCACACCCCGCCCCCGCCGCCGTCCCGGGCGGTGCTCGCCGCCCTCCCCGCCGACGGCGCCCAGGACGTGCCGCCGGACGGGCCGGTGCGGGTGACGGTCGCGCAGGGCAGGCTGGTCTCCGTCCGGCTCGCCGACAGCAGGGGCACCGAGGTCCCCGGCACCGTCGCCCCGGACGGCGCGGCGTGGACGCCGGACGGCCCGCTGCCGCTCGGCACCGCGTACACCCTGGACGCCGTCGCCGAGGACGGGCAGGGCCAGAAGGCGGCCCAGCACTCGGCGTTCTCGACCGTCGCCCGCGCGCACACCTTCGTCGCCTTCTTCACCCCCGAGGACGGCTCCACGGTGGGTGTCGGGATGCCCGTCTCGCTGCGCTTCAGCCGTCCGGTCACCGACCGGGCGGCGGTGGAGCGGGCGGTGCGGGTGAGCGCGGACCCGCCCGTCCCGGTGGCCGCGCACTGGTTCGGCGGCCAGCGGCTGGACTTCCGCCCGCAGCGGTACTGGGCGGCCGGGACGAAGGTCACGGTGGAGCTGCGGCTGAAGGACGTGCAGGGCGCGCCGGGGGAGTTCGGCACCCAGACCAAGGACCTGCGCTTCACGGTCGGCCGGGCCCAGGTGTCCACGGTGGACCTCGACGCGCACACCCTGACCGTCCGCTCCGGCCAGGGCGGCAAGGTGCTGCGGGTGCTGAAGGTGTCCGGTGGCAGCCCCGACCACTCCACCTACCGGGGGGTGCTGGTGGTGTCGGAGAAGTACCGGGAGACCCGGATGAACTCGCAGACCGTCGGCATGGGCGACGAGTACGACATCAAGGACGTCCCGCACGCGATGCGGCTGACCGCCTCCGGCACCTTCATCCACGGCAACTACTGGGCGGATCCCGGGGTGTTCGGCACCGCGAACACCAGCCACGGCTGCATCGGCCTCGCCGACACCAAGGGCGGGACGGGCAAGGACACCCCGGCCGGCTGGCTGTTCGAGCACACCATCCCGGGGGACGTGCTGGAGGTGAAGGCCTCCGCCGGGGACGTCGTGCCGCCGCAGAACGGGCTCAACGACTGGAACGTGCCGTGGGCCCAGTGGGTGGCCGGCAGCGCGCTGCCGCCGTCCCACTAGCGCCGGGAGCCTTCACGACTGCTTCACCCACCTCCCCCCGGAGTTCACCCGGACGGCCCGGTTATCCTGCTCCGACGTGCCGGGACCCGGCGCGAAAGATCGGCGCCCGGTGCAACTTTCGGGGGCACTCGCCGCGTCAAGTGAGTGAATACCGGGAGGGGAGAAACCGTGAAGACGGGTACGACGGCCGGCGCCGCGATACGCAGGGGTGCGGTGGCACTGGCCATGGGCGGGGTGCTGCTGCTCACCGCGGCCTGCAACGACGACAACGGGGGCGGCGACAAGGCGTCGGGGGGCAGCACGACGGCGGCCGACGGCGCCGCGGCCCCGGCGGCCTCGCAGGCCGCACCGAAGACCTCGGCCGCGGTGCTGGCCGTGGCACCGAAGGACGGCGCCCAGGACGTCGCGCCGAGCAACGGGCTGCAGGTGGGCGTGTCCAACGGCAAGCTCACGTCGGTCGAGGTGACCGACAAGGACGGCAAGCCGGTCGAGGGCGCGATCACCCCGGACGGCACCGGCTGGAAGCCCGCGGCGGCGCTCGCCGTCGGCATGGCGTACAAGGTGAACGCGCAGGCCAAGGACGCCGACGGCCTGGTGGCCGCGTCCACGACGACGTTCACGACGCTGACGCCGGAGAAGAAGGTCTCCACCAACGACAACATCAGCGACGGCGCCACCTACGGCGTCGGCATGATCGTCTCGGTGAACTTCACGAAGGACGTCAAGAACAAGGACGCCGTCGTCAAGGGCATCACCTTCGAGAGCAGCAACGGCACCGAGGTGAAGGGCCACTGGTTCGGCGACCGCCGGGTGGACTTCCGTCCGGCGGAGTACTGGAAGCCGGGCACCAAGGTCACCATCAAGTACCGGTTGAAGAACGTCGAGGTGTCGCCCGGTGTCTACGGCGACGTGGACAAGGACGAGCCCTTCACCATCGGGCGCTCGATGGTCTCCACCGCGGACGCCAAGACGCACCAGATGACCGTCGAGCGGGACGGCAAGAGCACCACCGTGCCGGTCACGCTGGGCGCGGACGCGACGCCGTCCTGGGGCGGCACCATGGTGATCATGTCCAAGGAGAAGGTCACCCGGATGAACTCGCAGACCGTCGGTCTCGGCGGCGAGTACGACATCCAGGACGTGCCGCACGCGATGCGGCTGACCACGTCCGGCACGTTCGTGCACGGGAACTACTGGGCCAAGAACAACCCGTTCGGGAACCTGAACGGCAGCCACGGCTGCGTCGCGATGTCGGACGTGCAGGGCGGCAGCGACTCCTCGGTCGCCGGCAGGTTCTACAACGACTCGATGGTCGGCGACGTCGTCAAGGTAGTGAACACCAAGGAGAAGACCGTCTCGCCCTCCAACGGGCTGGGCGGCTGGAACGTCGCCTGGGCGAACTGGTAGGACTTACCCGGCAATAGGCCCGGGTAGTCCCGTATCGTCACTGCTTTTCCGTCGAGCGGCCCGATCCTCACCCGTTGGGGTCGGGCCGCCGGCGTTTTCCGAGCGCGAAGCCCCTCGAATGGCGCAACCTTTCCGGTGGCCAGCGCGTGTATTGGTCGGGCCCGCTGGGTCCGAACGGGGTGTTTGAGGGAGGGATCGACGTGAAGTCGATACGCAGGGTGATGGCCGTCGGTCTGGTCGGCGGAATGATGGTCCTGACGGCGGCGTGCAACAACAACGACGGCGGCGGGAGCGCGGCCAAGGCCGACCTCGGGGGCGGCGCGGCCTCCGCGGCTCCCTCGGCGGCCGGCACGAGCGCGGCGCCGAAGACGTCGCAGGCCGTGGTGTCCATCGAGCCGAAGACCGGCTCGGTCGACGTCGCGCCGGACGCGCTGAAGGTCGGCGCGACGGGCGGCAAGCTCACCACCGTGAAGGTGAGCGACAAGAGCGGCAAGGAGATACCCGGCACGATCGCCGCCGACGGCTCCAGCTGGACCCCGTCCGCCGGGCTCGCGGTCGGCACCTCCTACCAGGTGAGCGCGATGGCCGCGGACGCCAACGGCGCCGTGGCGCAGGCCGACAGCAGCTTCACCACGCTGACCCCGACGGCGCTGGCCAAGGCCGCCGACAACGTCGACAACAACGCGACGTACGGCGTCGGCATGATCGTCTCGGTGAACTTCAGCAAGGACGTCAAGAACAAGGACGCGGTCCTCAAGGGCATCACCTTCGAGAGCAGCAACGGCACCGAGGTGAAGGGCCACTGGTTCGGCGACCGCCGGCTGGACTTCCGCCCCGCCGAGTACTGGAAGTCCGGTACCAAGGTGACGGTGCACTACCACCTGGGCAGCGTCGAGATCGCCCCCGGCGTCTACGGCAGCGACCGCGACGAGCCCTTCACCATCGGGCGCTCGCAGGTGTCCACCGTCGACGCCAAGACCCACAGGATGACGGTCGTGCGGGACGGCCAGTCCTCCGACATCGACATCACCTCCGGCTCGGACGCGCACCCGACCTGGAACGGCACCATGGTCATCGAGTCCAAGGAGGGCGTGGTGCGGATGCAGTCCAGCACCCTGCCCGGGATGACCGGCGCGCCGTACGACCTCCAGGTGCCGCACTCGATGCGCCTCACCGACTCGGGCACCTACATCCACGGCAACTACTGGTCGGACGCCTTCGGCGAGGACAACGTCAGCCACGGCTGCGTCGGCCTCAAGGACGTCAAGGGCGGCGGCGACTCCACCTCGATGGGCAAGTTCTACGACGGCTCGATCGTCGGCGACGTCGTGATCGTGAAGAACTCCAGCAAGAGCGAGACGCTCGACCCGTCGAACGGTCTGAGCGGCTGGAGCCTGCCCTGGGCCTCCTGGTAGCCACCGGGCACCACGCGTTCCCCGCGACCCGGGACCGGCCTCGTGCCGGTCCCGGGTCGTCGTTTTGCCGCCCGCCCGTCGCCCCCTCTTGCACGGGGCATATGCCGAATCGGTCGTGATCGTTTGCTCATTGTCCGTACGCGGCTGCTTGCGTTCCGCAATGATGGGTCGCATGGCGGGTTGGGGCGAAACAGATCAGTCATCAGTTCCGGGAGCCGGAATGGTCGCGGAGGCGTCCTGGATCGACGTCCCGGGCGCGCTGTCGGCGCTGGAGCGGCTCAGCTCCGGGGAACTGGAGGAGATGTACTTCGGCAGGCTGTGCGACCAGTCCGCGCCGGGCGAGGTGCGGCTGCCGTCCCGGGCGGAGTCCGCTCAGGTGGCCCGCCGGCTGGTGCTCTCCGTCCTGGAGTCCTGGGACCTCCACCAGCACCTGGAGGCGGGGGAGTTACTCACCAGCGAGCTCGTCTCCAACGCCGTTCGGCACGCCGCCGGCCGCACGATCGGGCTCCAGGTGATCCGCAAGCCGGGCTGGCTGCGGGTCGAAGTCCGGGACTCCTCAAGGGCGTTGCCCTGCGTGATCCTCGCCGAGCCGCTGCCCGTCACCGAGCGGGGGCGCGGCCTGAAGGTGGTCGACGACCTCGCCGACCGGTGGGGTGCGGACCTGCTGCCGCGGGGCAAGGGCGTCTGGTTCGAGCTGAAGATCCGCGAGCGCCACTGACGCGGCAGGGTCCGGAAAACACGCAGGGCCCCCTGGAATCGCCGTGGTCCGGCGGTTGGGGGCCCGTGCAGGTCATCGCGCCGGCCAAGGGGGTGCGTGCCGCGCGATGGGCGTCGACTGTGCCAGGTCGGGCCAGTCGAAGTCCGATGTGTCGACTATGGCACGGATCTCAGCATGTGGGCAAACCGGGCAGCTTGGATTGAAAGGTTTGTAACCTACTTCACCTTGGGAATTTGCATAGGTTAACGATGTTGCCTGTGAATATTCATAAATGATCGCCCCCGAGGGGGCCGCCCGACCGGTGTCGCCATCCCTGTGTGGGTGGGGGCGGCCGTTAACGCTTTCGGGCGAGCGTGCACCATGCGCCGTTGACGTAGCATCGGGGGCGTGAACCCGTACTGGCGCGTCGCGCTGCCACCGCTCCGCGCCTGAGCGGGCGCGCGCAGGTGATCTGACCCGCGGCCCCGGCCGGCCCCTGCCGCCGGGGGTCCGTCGCGTGCGCCCGTTTTCGAAACCAGTCCCAAGACGGTCTTCGACGACGGAAGTTCACCACTGTGCCGAACCGCACCCGTACCCGCACGCCCTCCCGCCCCGCCCCCGCCACCCCGGCGGCTCCCACCGCCCCCGGCCGCCTGCGCGGTCCGCTGCCGATCCTGGCCGCCGCCGTGCTCTGGGGCACCACCGGGACGGCGAGCTCCCTCGCGCCCGCCGGTGCGCCCCCGGCGGTCCTCGGGGCCGCCGCGCTCGTCCTCGGCGGGCTCCTCCTGTTCCTCTCCAGCCGCGACGCCCGCGCCCTGCCCGGGGCGTGCACCCGCGGCGAGCGCCGGCTGCTCGCCCTCGGCGCCGTCGCGGTGGTGGGTTACCCGCTCACGTTCTACCCGGCCGTGACGCGCACCGGCGTCGCCGTCTCCACCGTGATCGCGCTCGGCAGCGCCCCCGTGTTCACCGGTCTCCTCGGCTGGATCGCCGGGCGGCAGCTACCGGGCACCCGGTGGGCCGTCGCCACCGCCGCCGCCGTCCTCGGCTGCGCGGTGCTCGTCCTCGGACCCGAACTCACCGGCGCCGGCGCGCCCGTGGACCTCCTCGGCGTCCTGCTGGCCGCCCTCTCCGGGCTCTCGTACGCCGCGTACTCGCTCATCGGGGGCGCGCTGATCGCGCGCGGGCACGCGTCGGGCGGGGTGATGGGCGCGATGTTCGGCGCGGCCGCGGTGCTCGTGCTGCCCGTCCTGGTGTTCGGCGGCGGGCCCTGGCTCGTCTCGCTCCGGGGGGCGGCCGTCGTGCTCCACCTGGCCGTGATCACGACCTTCCTCGCGTACCGCCTCTTCGGCCACGGCCTGCGCCGCACCACGGCCCAGACCGCCACGACGCTCACCCTCGCCGAGCCCGCCGTCGCCGCCCTCCTCGGCGTCGCGGTGCTCGGCGAACGGCTGCCGGCCGTCTCGTGGTCGGGCCTCGGCATCCTGGCCGCCGGGCTGGCCTTCCTCGCCTTCGGGTGATCTTGGCGGGTCGTCGGCGCGGCCCCGGGCGGTCGGCGGGCCACTTCGGTATCTCTTGCCGGGACCGGGAGTTGGTGGACGAAGCGTTCGTCCTTCGTCCGCCGACTCCGTGACGACCGGAAGGATTTGCCGACCATGAAGCTCGTACGACGGATCGCCGCCGCGGCCACCGGCCTCACCCTCGCGCTGGGTGGTGTCGTCGCCCTCGCGCCGGCCGCGAGCGCGACCCCGCAGGGCTGCTTCTACTACGTCCTGGAGAACAAGCCGGACGCCGACGCCCAGATCGCGGAGGACGCCTGCCTGATCGGCGCGGCCGGGGGACAGGCTGCCTTCCAGAGCTGTTACCACCTCCTGCGGGAGGACTACGTCCCGGCCGTCATCGCCGGCAACGCCTGCCGCCGCGCGGCGCAGGAATAGCGGCAGGCGGGCCGGCCGCCGCAGACGAACGGGCCCCCGGACGGTCACGCCGTCCGGGGGCCCGCCGTCACGCCGGGGCGATCAGCACTCGATGACGTTCACGGCGAGGCCGCCGCGGGAGGTCTCCTTGTACTTGATCTTCATGTCGGCGCCGGTCTCCTTCATCGTCTTGATCGCCTTGTCGAGCGAGACGTGGTGCCGGCCGTCGCCGCGCAGGGCCATGCGGGCGGCGGTGACGGCCTTGACGGACGCCATGCCGTTGCGCTCGATGCACGGGATCTGGACCAGGCCGCCGACCGGGTCGCAGGTGAGGCCGAGGTTGTGCTCGATGCCGATCTCGGCGGCGTTCTCGACCTGCTCGGGGGAGCCGCCGAGGACCTCGGCGAGGCCGCCCGCGGCCATCGAGCAGGCGGAGCCGACCTCGCCCTGGCAGCCGACCTCGGCGCCGGAGATGGAGGCGTTCTCCTTGAACAGCATGCCGATCGCGCCGGCCGCGAGGAGGAAGCGGACGATGCCGTCGTCGTCGGCGCCCGGGATGAAGTTCAGGTAGTAGTGCAGGGTGGCGGGGATGATCCCGGCCGCACCGTTGGTCGGCGCGGTGACCACCCGGCGGCCGGAGGCGTTCTCCTCGTTGACCGCCATCGCGTAGAGCGTCACCCACTCCATCGCGTTGGCCGGGCCGATGCCCTCGGCGCGCAGCGCGCGGGCCGCGGCCGCCGCCCGGCGGCGCACCTTGAGGCCGCCCGGCAGGATGCCCTCGCGGGACATGCCGGCGCGGACGCACTCCTGCATGACCTGCCAGATCTCCAGCAGCCCGGTGCGGATCTCCTCCTCGTTGCGCCAGGCCTTCTCGTTCTCCAGCATCAGGCCGGAGATCGACAGCCCGGTCTCGCGGGTGAGGCGCAGCAGCTCCTCGCCGGTGCGGAAGGGGTACTTCAGCGCGGTGTCGTCCGGCTTGACCCGGTCGGCGCCGATCGCGTCCTCGTCGACGACGAAGCCGCCGCCGACCGAGTAGTAGGTCTTCTCCAGCAGCGTCGAGCCGTCGGCCGCGAACGCCCACAGGGTCATCCCGTTGGCGTGGTACGGCAGCGAGCGGCGCCGGTGCAGGATCAGCTGGGTGTCGGGATCGAAGTCGATCGGGTGCTCGCCGAGCAGGCTGAGCCGCTTCTCGGCGGTGATCCGCTCGACGTCCCGGTCGGCCTGGTCGACGTCGACCGTGCGCGGGGAGTTGTTCTCCAGGCCGAGCAGGACGGCCTTCGGGGTGCCGTGGCCGTGGCCGGTGGCGCCGAGCGAGCCGTACAGCTCGGCGCGGACGCTCACCACCCCGGGCAGCAGGCCTTCGGACCGCAGCCGCCGGGCGAACATCCGGGCGGCGCGCATCGGGCCGACCGTGTGGGAGCTCGACGGGCCGATACCGATGGAGAAAAGGTCGAAGACACTGAGGGCCACGGGGGGACGTCCTTGTCTGGTCTCGTGGACGGACATTGCGTTGCTGTGCGTAGGCGCAGCATGAGGAGGGGCACCGCGCGTCTTTCCAGTGTGCGCGGTGCCCCGGAAACTCCCGTGGACGACCGGCGTGAGGCCGGTCACCCACCCCCGGCGATCAGAGGTTCGGGTAGAGCGGGTACTTCTCGGCCAGCGCGGTGACGCGGGCCTTCAGGCCGGCGGCGACGGTCTCGTCGAAGCCCGGCTTGAGGGCCTCGGCGATGATGTCGGCGACCTCGCGGAAGTCCTCGGCGCCGAAGCCGCGGGTGGCGAGGGCCGGGGTGCCGATGCGCAGGCCGGAGGTGACCATCGGCGGGCGCGGGTCGTTCGGGATCGCGTTGCGGTTGACCGTGATGCCGACCTCGTGGAGGCGGTCCTCGGCCTGCTGGCCGTCGAGCTGGCTGTTGCGCAGGTCGACCAGCACCAGGTGCACGTCGGTGCCGCCGGACAGCACGGAGGCGCCGGCCTCGGCGACGTCGGCCTGCAGCAGGCGCTCGGCGAGGATCCGGGCGCCGTCCAGGGTGCGCTGCTGGCGCTCCTTGAACTCCTCGGACGCGGCGACCTTGAACGCGACGGCCTTGCCCGCGATCACGTGCTCCAGCGGACCGCCCTGCTGGCCGGGGAAGACCGCGGAGTTGATCTTCTTGGCCCACTCGGCCTTCGACAGGATGACGCCGCCGCGCGGGCCGCCCAGGGTCTTGTGGGTCGTGGTGGTGACGACGTCCGCGTACGGCACCGGGTTCGGGTGCAGGCCCGCGGCCACCAGGCCGGCGAAGTGCGCCATGTCCACCATGAGCAGGGCGCCGACCTCGTCGGCGATGCGGCGGAACTCGGCGAAGTCGAGCTGGCGCGGGTAGGCGGACCAGCCGGCGATGATCAGCTTCGGCTGGTGCTCCTTGGCGAGGCGCTCGACCTCGGCCATGTCGACCTGGCCGCTCTTCTCGTCGACGTGGTACGCGGCCACGTTGTAGAGCTTGCCGGAGAAGTTGATCTTCATGCCGTGGGTCAGGTGACCGCCGTGGGCCAGGCTCAGGCCCAGGATGGTGTCGCCCGGCTGGATCAGCGCGAACATCGCGGCGGCGTTGGCCTGCGCGCCCGAGTGCGGCTGGACGTTGGCGTGCTCGGCGCCGAACAGGGCCTTGATGCGGTCGATCGCGATCTGCTCGACGACGTCGACGTGCTCGCAGCCGCCGTAGTAGCGGCGGCCGGGGTAGCCCTCGGCGTACTTGTTGGTGAGCACCGAGCCCTGGGCCTCCATGACCGCCACCGGGGCGAAGTTCTCGGAGGCGATCATTTCCAGGGTGGTCTGCTGGCGGTGCAGCTCGGCGTCGACCGCGGCGGCGATCTCCGGGTCGAGCGAGTGCAGGGATTCGTTGAGAACCGTCATGGTGTGGTCTTCCCGGGGCGAAGGAGGAATCGGGACCGCCGCGCGAAGTGCGCCCTCGGAAGGGCGGCGGCGGGTGACGGGTGGGCGGTGAGGGGGGCGGGCCGCCGCGCTGCGGCCCGCCGCGCCAAGGGCCTGGTCAGCCGCCGATGAAGGCGGTGTACTCGTCGGCGCTGAGCAGCTCGTCGGTGGACTCCACCTTGACCTTGAACAGCCAGCCGCCCTCGAACGGGGCGCTGTTGACCAGGGCGTTGTCGTCCAGGACGTCCTGGTTGACCTCGACGACCTCGCCGGTCACCGGGGAGTACAGGTCGCTGACCGACTTGGTGGACTCCAGCTCGCCGCAGGTCTCGCCGGCGGTCACCTCGTCGCCGACCTCGGGCAGCTGCACGTAGACGATGTCACCGAGCGCGTCCGCGGCGTGCTTGGTGATGCCGACCGTCGAGACACCGTCCTCGGCGGCCGTCAGCCACTCGTGCTCCTTGGTGTACTGCAGGTGCTGGGGGTTGCTCATGGCGTCATTCTCCAGGATGGGAAGCGGGTACGACGAAGCGGGCCGCCGCGCGGACGGCTTCGTCGCGGATCAGTGGTGACCGAGGGCCCGGGAAGATCCTCAGCGGGCGCGCTTGTAGAACGGCAGGGCGACGACCTCGACCGGCTCGTGCTTGCCGCGCACGTCCACCGCGACGGCGGTGCCGGGGGCGGCGTGGGCCGCGTCGACGTAGGCGATCGCGATCGGCTTGCCCAGCGTCGGGGACGGCGCGCCCGAGGTGATCCGGCCGATCGGGGCGCCGTCGGCGGAGACCACCGTGTACTCGGCGCGCGGCACGCGCTTGCCCTCGGAGACCAGGCCCACCAGGACGCGCGGCGGGGTCGACTCCGCCTCGGCGGCGGCCTTCTCCAGGGCCTTGCGGCCGACGAAGGCGCCGTCGTTGGTGGTCTTGTCGAAGCGGACGACCCGGCCGAGGCCGGCGTCGAACGGGGTCAGGTCGGTGGAGAGCTCGTGCCCGTACAGCGGCATGCCCGCCTCCAGGCGCAGGGTGTCGCGGCAGGACAGGCCGCACGGCACCAGGCCGTGGCCCTCGCCGGCGGCGGTCAGCGCCTGCCAGACCGGCTCGGCGTCGGCCGGGGCGCAGAAGATCTCGAAGCCGTCCTCGCCGGTGTAGCCGGTGCGGGCGAGCAGCACGTCCCGGTCGGCCACCCGGGCCGGGAGGATCGCGTAGTACTTCAGGCCGGGCAGGTCGGCCTCGGTGGTCTTCGCGAGGATCGCGGTGGACTCCGGGCCCTGGACGGCGATCAGCGCGTAGGTGTCGCGGT
This sequence comes from Kitasatospora sp. NPDC057936, assembly GCF_042887525.1. Lineage (NCBI taxonomy): Bacteria > Bacillati > Actinomycetota > Actinomycetes > Kitasatosporales > Streptomycetaceae > Kitasatospora > Kitasatospora sp. NPDC057936. The sequence goes on along the minus strand of NZ_JBHVPD010000015.1, from coordinate 48,597 downwards.
CGTCGGTGACGACGGCGTCGAAGCCCTTGGCGCGGGCGATCAGCTCGTCCAGCACCAGCTGGGCGTTGGAGGCGTTGGCGACGACGAGGAAGGAGTCCTCGCGCAGGCGGTAGACGATCAGGTCGTCCAGGATGCCGCCGTCCTCGGCGCAGATCATGGTGTAGCGGGCGCGCAGCACGCCGAGGGCGGAGACGAAGCCGACCAGCGCGTGGTCCAGCATCTCGCCGGCCTGCGGGCCGGTCACGGTGATCTCGCCCATGTGGGACAGGTCGAACAGACCGGCCTTGGTGCGGACGGCGAGGTGCTCCTCGCGCTCGCTGCCGTAACGCAGCGGCATGTCCCAGCCGGCGAAGTCGGTCATGGTCGCGCCGAGGGCGCGGTGCAGCGCGTCGAGCGCGGTGAGGCGGAGGGACGACATGGCCTGGGAACTCCTCGGTCTGGGCACTCAGGGGTGCACGCGCCGGACCGGACCCGCTCGGGGACCGACTCCTGCGCGCGGGCATGCGGCGGCGTGGGTCTCCCCATCTGTCGTCGAACCTGAGAGCTTCACCGCGCAGCGGCCCGTCGCTGTTTCCAGCTTTCCGGACAGGATGGCGGCTTGCACCGTGGGTGGGCGCACGACAGGCCGTGCGCCGCTTTCCAGATGTGCCTAACCCGTGCGGTAGGGGGGCCTGAGAGATTCCGGGGAGGACTTGCTCCTTCGGCGCCGGCCGTGCCACCAGACGGGGCACTCCGGACTCTCCCGCGCGGGTTCGAGCGGCCGGTATGGAGTTAGTGGGGCCGACTGCGCACGACGCCGTCGGACGCGCACATCATGGCACGTCCGCGGCACCGATGGGAGGGGGGACCCGGTCACACCCCACAGGGGACCCGGCCACACGCCACACAAGGGAACACGCACCCTAGACTGCTGCGCGTCGGCAGCAGTGGGCGGCCGACCGGCAGAGGGCGGTACAGGGGCGCATGGGGTACCCGGTGGAGCAGCAGCAGGGGTGGGGCGGCCCGGACACGCCGCCACCGGGCGGGGCCTGGCCGGCCAACGAGCTGGAGCAGGTGCTCACCGCCGCGCTGGGCGATCCGGGCGCGACGCCGCGGGTGGTCGAGGTGCTGGCCCGCAGCCAGGTGTGGATCCCGCTGCCCGCCGGCGGCGACCCGCAGGGGCAGTCGCTGGACCTGCCGACGATCGAGCTGGGCGGCGAGCCGTACGTCCCGGTCTTCTCCTCGCAGGAGGTGTTCCTCCAGCAGGCGCCGGGGATGGCGTTCGCGGTCGCCCCGGCCTGGGAGTTCGCCCGCGGGCTGCCGTTGGGCGTCGGGATCGCCGTCAACCCCGAGGCCGCGGTGGGCATCCCGGTGCCGCCGCAGGGCGTCGCCGAGCTGCGCCGCGGTCCGCGCGAGGACCGCTGGGAGGACCCCTCGGCGCCGACCGGTGGCCGGGTCGCGCTGCGCGAGCCCGTGCCGGGGGAGGACCCGGAGCACTTCCTGGCCGTCTGCCGGGCCGAACTCGCCGCCCTGCCGGGAGTGTTGACCGCGCGCCGCGCGCTCGCGAGCATCGAGGGCGAGCCGACCGTGATGTTCATCGGCGTGCAGCTGGACCCGGCCGCCCCGGCCGACCCGGCGGCGGTGAACGAGGCGCTCGGCCGCGCGCTGGGAACCGCGCCGCTGCCCGGCGGCGTCCACCTCGTGCTGCTCGACCTCGCCGACGATCCGGTGGTCGAGTGGCTGCTCACCCGGGTGCTGCCGTTCTACGCGCGGGTGTGACGGGGTCCGTTCGTAGGCACGTCGCCGTGGCGTCGGCCGGTGCCGCGCCATAGGGTGCGTGCAGACGGCCGACGGGCCGGCGGCAGGTGAGGAAAGAGGCGCGGCGAGGTGGGCGCATGAGTGCGGGAGCGGTGTCCGGTGGTGCACCGGGGCCCTGGGGCCAGGCACCGGCCGGACGCCCCGGCGCGGATCCGGGCGTGCTGGAGCGCGCGCTGCGCGAGGTCGCGCCGGAGCGCTACGAGGCGTACGAGCAACTGCTCCGCGCCCTGGCCGAGGGCCAGGTCTGGATGCTGCTGTGGCACGGCACCCCGGGCAGCCCGGACGCCCAGTACGGGAACATGGAGATCAGCGGCCACGGCTACGCGCCGGCCGTCACCTCCCCCGAGCAGCTGGCGGCCTCCGGCTGGGCGCGCGCCCACGAGGTCGTCTCCGGGCGCGAGATCGCCGCGTCGCTGTACCGCACCCGCTGGGGCCTGTGGCTGAACCCGCACGCCCCGGGCGGCGGGGTCGGCGTGCCGTGGGCGGACCTGCGGCGGATCGCGGGGGGCCTGGACCGGCTGCCGGCCGGGCCGCTGAGGCTCAGCGAGCCGCAGGTGAACGCCCAGCAGTTCTTCGCGCTGCTGGAGCACCAGGCGCGCGAGGTGCGGGCCGTCCGGGCGCTGCGCCGGGCCTGGGTGCAGCCGGCCGTGGGCGAACCGTACCTGGCCATCGGCCTGGACCTGTACGACGGCTCCCCGCCGGCCGTGGAGGCGGTGCGCGCGCTGATGCAGCGGGCGATCGCGGTGGCCCCGGAGGGGCTGGCGGTGTCCACGGTGGCGATGGCGGACGAGTACGACCCGGTGGCGCTGTGGATGCGGGCCAAGGCGCGGCCGTTCTACGACCGCGAGGCGGCCGGGCTCGCCCGGCCGACCGGTGCCTACCCACCGGTGCCGCCGCCGGGCCACCAGGCGCCGCCGTACTACCCGCAGCAGACCGGGCCGGGCTGGCACGGGCAGCCGCAGCCGCAGCCGCCCCAGCGGCCGTGGCCCGGATACCCGGGGCGCTGAACCGCTAAACCCGCCAAAACCCATTTCCAGAAGCCGACTTGACTTTGCGTCAGGTCGGCTTCGGCGTTTTCCGGACGACTTCGCGGCTGCGGGTGTCAGGCATCTTGACACGGTTATCACGACCGTGTGAAGAGGGATATGCCGATGATCGTGGAGGTGCATGCACGCAGATCACAGTTGGGCATCTGTCGCTTGGCAGGGCTGGCGCAAGCCAGTTCGGATGGCAGAGAGTTCTGCGCAACGCACCGCGCGAACTCGGAACCCCACAAAGGTCAACGCGCACGCCGACCGCTCCAGCCACGCGACGCCCATCCCGCGTGGTGGCAGTGCACCGTGCACGACGCACTGCCGCACTGCCGCGAAACCCCGCTCCTTAGCACCTCCGCACGTCCGCATAGCCGCACCGCCGAAGCCGGCGACCGGCACCCGTGGGCCGGCCACCGTCGGCGAGGGGACCTACTGACATGACCACATCCGTCACCACCGCCGGGAACGATCCGGAGGCACCCGCCCCCGCGAGCCCGGCCCAGAAGATCGAGGGCCGCTCCCTCGGCCAGATCGCCTGGACCCGTTTCAAACGGGACAAACTGGCCGTCGTCGGCGGCATCGTCGTGATCCTGCTGATCCTGCTCGCCGTGCTGGCCAAGCCGATCGAGGGACTGTTCGGCCTCGACCCGGACGCCTTCAACCAGGACCTGCTGGACGCCAACCTCGGCGGTCTGCCGCTCGGGGACTGGGGCGGCATGAGCTGGGACCACCCGCTGGGCGTCGACCCCCTCACCGGCCGCGACCTGCTCGCCCGTGTCATCGAGGGCTCCTGGGTCTCCCTGCTGGTCGCCTTCGGCGCGACGCTGCTGTCCAACACGATCGGCACCGTGCTCGGCGTCATGGCCGGCTACTACGGCGGCTGGGTGGACACGCTGATCAGCCGGATCATGGACGTCTTCCTCGCGTTCCCGCTGCTGCTCTTCGCGATCGCGATCTCGACCTCGCTGCAGGGCGGCGCGTTCGGCCTGCACGGCCTCCCGCTGCACCTCCTGGTGCTGATCTTCGTGATCGGCTTCTTCAACTGGCCCTACATGGGCCGGATCGTGCGCGGACAGACCCTCTCGCTGCGCGAGCGGGAGTTCGTGCACGCGGCCCGCAGCCTCGGCGCCCGCGGCCCGTTCATCCTGTTCAAGGAACTGCTGCCCAACCTGGTCGGTCCGATCCTGGTCTACTCGACCCTGCTGATCCCGACCAACATCCTCTTCGAGGCGGGCCTCAGCTTCCTCGGCGTCGGCATCCAGCCCCCGCAGGCCTCCTGGGGCGGCATGCTCAACGACGCGATCAAGTACTACCAGGTGGACCCCCAGTTCATGGTGGTCCCCGGTCTGGCGATCTTCCTCACCGTGCTCGCCTTCAACCTGCTCGGCGACGGGCTGCGTGACGCCCTCGATCCCAAGAGCAACTGACCCTGCGTCAGGAACCTTCACCGTTTCCACATCCTCAAGGGGTTGATCTCACCCATGCGTAGGTCCCGTACCGTCGCGCTGACCGCGGTGGCAGCTGCCGCAGTCCTCGTCGTGACCGGATGCACGTCCAGCAAGACCACAGGTGGCTCCTCCAGCAGCGCGGCCGGCGGCGGCGCCGACGCCGCCACGAAGGGGGTCGTCAACGCCTCGGACAAGAAGGGCGGGACGGTCACCTACGAGATGAAGGGCACCCCGGACTCCTTCGACCCGGGCAACACCTACTACGCCTACATCTACAACTTCTCGCGCCTGTACGGGCGTCCGCTGACCACCTTCGCCCCGGGCCCCGGCGCGCAGGGCAACAAGCTCGTCCCGGACCTCGCGGCCGGCCTCGGCCAGCCCAGCGCCGACGGCCTGACCTGGACGTACAAGCTGCGTCCCGGCCTGAAGTACGACGACGGCTCCGCGATCACCTCGAAGGACGTCAAGTACGCCGTCGAGCGCTCCAACTTCGCGCCGGACGTGAACTCCAACGGCCCGACCTACTTCCACGACCTGCTGGTCGACAACGCCACGCCTTACCAGGGTCCGTACAAGGACAAGGAAGGCGGCCTGAACTCGATCGAGACCCCGGACGACCTGACCATCGTCTTCCACCTGAAGCAGCCGTTCGCGGACTTCGACTACCTGGTCAGCGCCCCGCAGACGGTCCCGGTCCCGCAGGCCAAGGACGACGGCGCCGGCTACGTCAAGCACGTGGTCTCCTCGGGCACCTACAAGTTCGCGTCCTACGACGACGGCAAGCAGCTCTCCCTGGTGCCGAACACCAACTGGGACCCGAGCACCGACCCGATCCGCAAGCAGCTCGCGGACAAGATCGTGGTCAAGATGGGCATGGACCAGGCCACCATCGACAAGGACCTGATCGCCGGCAACGCGCAGGTCGACCTGGTGGGCCTGGGCGTCGACCCGCAGACCCAGGCGCAGATCCTGCAGAACCCGAAGCTCAAGGCCAGCAGCGACAGCTCCTACGGCGGCCGCCTGATCTACACCGCGATCAACACCAAGGTCGCGCCGTTCGACAACGTCGAGTGCCGCAAGGCCGTCCAGTACGCGATCGACAAGCTCTCGGTGCAGACCGTCGAGGGCGGCCCGATCCGCGGCGCGATCGCCAGCACCGTGCTCCCGCCGGACATCCCGGGCCACCAGGACTTCAACACCTGGGCGACCCCGGACAACAAGGGTGACGAGGGCAAGGCCAAGGACGCCCTCAAGGCCTGCGGCAAGCCGGACGGCTTCAGCACCGTGATCTCCGCCCGCACCGAGCGCGACCCCGAGATCCAGGCGGCGACCGCGATCCAGGCCGCGCTGAAGAAGGTCGGCATCAACGTCGAGATCCAGAAGTACCCGCAGGGCAAGTACTTCTCGGACAACGCCGGTTCCCCGCAGTTCACCCAGGACCACAACATCGGCCTGATGATGATGCAGTGGGGCGCCGACTGGCCGACCGGCTACGGCTTCCTGCAGCAGATCGCCGACGGCCGCGCCATCAAGGCCTCCGGCAACAGCAACCTGGCCCAGCTGAACGACCCCGCGATCAACAAGCTGCTGGACGACGCGATCGCCAACACCGACCAGGCGGCCCGCGAGAAGATCTACGGCGACATCGACAAGAAGATCATGGACCAGGCGGTCTACGTCCCGCTGATGTACGCCAAGGTCTTCCTGTACCGCCCGGACAACGCCACCAACCTGGTCTCCACGTCGGCCTTCTCGGGCCAGTACGACTACCTGAACATCGGCACCACCAAGTAAAGAGCCTGGCTCCGCATCCCTGAAGGCAGGTGAAGGCAGCGGCGCCCGCCACCGTCCGGCAGACCCCGGACGGTGGCGGGCCGCCGGAGCCGCCCAACTGTGTTTGCCTACATCATCCGCAGGACATTCGCGGCCGTCGTACTGCTGCTGGTGGTCAGCGCGGTCACCTTCGCGATCTTCTTCCTGCTCCCGCGCATCGCCGGCGAGACCGCCGACCAGCTGGCCGCCCAGTACGTCGGGAAGAACCCGTCGCCGGAGGCGATCGCGGCCGTCAAGAGTAACCTCGGGTTCGACCAGCCGCTGTACACCCAGTACTGGAACTTCCTGAAGGGCCTGGTCGGCGGCGCCGAGTACAAGTTCGGCCCGGACCCGGTCACCTGCCACGTACCGTGCTTCGGCTACTCCTTCAAGAACCACCTCGAAGTCTGGCCCGAGCTCACCAAGCGCATCCCGATCACGCTCTCGCTGGCCATCGGCGCGGCCGTGCTCTGGCTGGTCTCCGGTGTCACCACCGGCGTCATCTCCGCCCTCAAGCCGCGCTCGGTCTTCGACCGCATCGCCATGGGCATCTCGCTCGCCGGCGTCTCGCTGCCGGTCTTCTTCACCGGCGCGCTGCTGCTCACGGTCTTCAGCTACGAGTGGCCGATCCTGGACAACCTCCAGTACGTCGACTTCACCGACGACCCGATCATGTGGGCCCGCAACCTGATCCTCCCGTGGATCTCGCTGGCCTTCCTCTACTCGGCCCTCTACGCCCGGCTCACCCGCGCCGGGATGCTGGAGACGATGAGCGAGGACTACATCCGCACCGCCCGGGCCAAGGGCCTGGTCGAGCGCAAGGTCGTCACCCGGCACGGGCTGCGCGCCGCGCTCACCCCCGTCGTCACCATCTTCGGCATGGACCTCGGCCTGCTCCTCGGCGGTGCGCTCATCACCGAACAGGTCTTCTCGCTGCAGGGCGTCGGCGCCTTCGCCGTCCAGGCGATCTCCGACAACGACCTGCCGAAGATCCTCGGCGTCACCCTGCTCGCCGCCTTCTTCATCGTCGTCTGCAACCTCGTGGTCGACCTCCTGTACGCCCTCGTCGACCCCCGGGTGAGGCTCTCGTGACCGAGCTCCAGAAGACCACGGCGCCCGCCGCGCAGACCCCGGCCGGCGACCCGTTCCTCTCCGTCCGCGACCTGCGGATCCACTTCGACACCGACGACGGCCTGGTCCGCTCGGTGGACGGGGTCAGCTTCGACCTGCACAAGGGCCGCACCCTCGGCATCGTCGGCGAGTCCGGCTCCGGCAAGTCCGTCACCTCGCTCGGCATCATGGGCCTGCACCGCTCCAAGCGGGCCCGGATCAGCGGCGAGATCCGGCTGAACGGCGAGGAACTGGTCTCGGCCGGCCCGGAACGGGTGCGCCAGCTGCGCGGCCGCGAGATGGCGATGATCTTCCAGGACCCGCTGACCGCGATGCACCCCTACTACACGGTCGGGGCGCAGATCGTCGAGGCCTACCGGGTGCACCACCCGGACGCGTCCAAGCGGGCGGCCCGCGCCCGCGCGATCGAGATGCTCGACCGCGTCGGCATCCCGCAGCCCGACCGCCGCGTGGACGACTACCCGCACCAGTTCTCCGGCGGCATGCGCCAGCGCGCGATGATCGCCATGGCCCTGGTCAACGACCCCTCCCTGCTGATCGCCGACGAGCCCACCACCGCCCTGGACGTCACCGTCCAGGCGCAGATCCTGGACCTCATCCGCGACCTCCAGGAGGAGTTCGGCTCCGCCGTCATCATCATCACCCACGACCTCGGGGTGGTCGCCGAGCTCGCCGACGACATCCTCGTCATGTACGGCGGCAAGTGCATCGAGCGCGGCCCCGCCGAGACCCTCTTCGACGCGCCCGAACACCCCTACACCTGGGGCCTGCTGGGCTCCATGCCGCGCCTCGACCGGGAGCTCCAGGACCGGCTCGTCCCGGTCAAGGGCACGCCGCCCAGCCTGATCAACGTGCCCGGCGGCTGTGCCTTCCACCCGCGCTGCCCGTACGCCGGGCAGACCGGCGGGCGCTCCACGAGCGAGGTCCCGGTGCTGGCCGAGGCCGCGCCCGGGCACCACGCGGCCTGCCACCTCGCGGCCGCCGAGCGGCACCGCATCTTCGCCGAAGAGATCGCGCCCCGGCTGTGAGCCCGGCCTCGTACCACCTTTCTGGAGAGAACCGATGACGGACACTCAGGCGGCCGCGCCCCAGGCACAGTTGAACGGGGCGTCGCCGGCGCCCGCCTCCGACCGCGAGCCGCTGCTGAAGGTGACCGGTCTGACCCGGCACTTCCCGATCCGCGGCGGGCTGCTGCGGCGCCAGACCGGCGCGGTGCGGGCCGTCGACGGCATCGACTTCACCGTCAACGCCGGCGAGACGCTGGGCGTCGTCGGCGAGTCCGGCTGCGGCAAGTCGACGATGGGCCGACTGGTCACCCGGCTCGACGAGCCGACCGCCGGCACGATCGAGTTCGAGGGCACCGACATCACCCACCTGGGCGTCGGCGCGATGCGGCCGCTGCGCCGCGACATCCAGATGATCTTCCAGGACCCGTACTCCTCGCTCAACCCGCGGCACACCGTCGGCACCATCGTCGGCGCACCGTTCAAGCTCCAGAACGCGGTGCCCGAGGGCGGGCTCAAGAAGGCCGTCCAGGAACTGCTGGAGCTGTGCGGGCTCAGCCCCGAGCACTACAACCGCTACCCGCACGAGTTCTCCGGCGGCCAGCGCCAGCGCATCGGCATCGCCCGGGCGCTCGCCCTGCGGCCCAAGATGATCGTCGCCGACGAGCCGGTCTCCGCGCTCGACGTCTCGATCCAGGCCCAGGTGGTCAACCTGCTGGACGACCTCCAGCGCGAGCTCGGCCTGACCTACCTGATCATCGCGCACGACCTCTCGGTGGTCCGGCACGTCTCGGACCGGGTCGCCGTGATGTACCTCGGCAAGGTCGTCGAGATCGCCGACCGGGACTCGCTCTACCGCAACCCGATGCACCCCTACACCACCGCGCTGATGTCCGCGGTGCCGGTGCCCGACCCGCGCCGCCGCCAGCGCGCCGGCCGCGAGCGCATCCTGCTGAAGGGCGACGTCCCCTCGCCGATCAACCCGCCCAGCGGCTGCCGCTTCCGCACCCGCTGCTGGAAGGCGCAGGAGATCTGTGCCACACAGGAGCCCCCGCTGGCCGTCATGCGGACCGGGCACCAAGTGGCGTGCCACTTCCCCGAGCAGAGCGAGGGGAACGACTAGCACGGCCCGGAGAACACCCGGACGGGCACCCTCGTGGACGCGACGGCCTGACGCACCGGGCGCCGGAGGACGTCGGAGGGGGAGGTCCGCGCAGGTCATAGTTGTTCCCGTGACCTCGCAGATCTTCCCCTCCGACGTGCAGCAGTCGCTGGACCTCGTCGGCATCTTCGTCTTCGCCCTCTCCGGAGGGCTGCTCGCCGTCCGCAAGAACATGGACATCTTCGGGATCTGCGTGCTCGCCGAGGTCACCGCGCTCGGCGGCGGTGTCATGCGCGACCTCGTCATCGGGGCCACCCCGGTCGCCGCGTTCAGCAACCTCGGCTACTTCCTGACGCCGCTCGCGGCCGGTTTCGTCGTCTTCTTCCTGCACCCCGAGGTCGAGCGGATCAACCGCGCCGTCCAGACGCTCGACGCGCTCGGGCTCGGACTGTTCTGCGTCACCGGCACCGCCAAGGCCCACGACTACGGGCTCGGCGCCGTCGCGTCCGTCGCGCTCGGCATGGTCACCGCGGCCGGCGGCGGCGTCGTCCGGGACGTCCTCGCCGGGGAGATCCCCTCACTGCTGCGCTGGGACCGCGAGATCTACGCCGTGCCCGCCCTGGTCGGCGCCGCCCTGGTCGCCGTGCTGATCGGCCTCGACCGGCTCACCGGCGCCACCGGCACCGCCGCCGCGCTCACCGCCTTCGTGCTGCGGATGCTCGCCCTCAAGTACGGCTGGCGCGCCCCGCGGGCCTGGCACCGCAACGGTTCTCGCACCAGCGAGGAGTAGGCGAGCCGCCGTACGCCAGCGAGATCGCCTCCGCCGTGCACAGCAGCTCCGGCACCATCCGGGCCAGCTCGCCCGGCGGCACCTCGCTCACCGGCGCGCTCACCGCGCACGCCGCGACCGTCCGCCCGCCGCTGCCCGACACCGGCGCGGCCACGCACGTCACCGGCTCGCGGTGCTCGGCGGACTCCGCCGCCCAGCCCCGGCGGCGCACCGCCGCCAGCTCCGGCGGCAGCTCCTCCTCGCGGGCGCCGTCCTCCGGCCGCCCGGCCAGCAGCACCCGGCCGATCGCCGTCCCCGCGGCCGGCGCGCGCCGCCCGATCCGCGACGGCCGCCGGGCGCCGGGCCCGGCGACCTCGTCGACGTACAGCACCTCGCCGTCCTCCAGCACGGCCAGCTGGACGGTGAGTCCGCTGCGCGCGTTCAGCGCGGCCAGGTACGGCGCGGCCACCTGGCGGACGTCGATCTCCTCCAGCGCCCGGTGCGCCAGCGACAGCAGCCGGCCGCCCAGGCGGTAGCGCCGGTCCGGCTGGCGCTGCGCGAAGCCGTGCTCCTCCAGCGTGCGCAGCAGGCGCAGCGCGGTGGACTTGTGGACGCCGATGCTGGTCGCCGCCTGTTCCAGGGTCACGGGTCCGTCGCCGAGCGAGCCGAGCAGCGTGAGGGCGCGGTCGACCGACTGCGACATGGCGTCCCCCGAGTTCCGACGAGAAGTGTCCGTCAGGCTAACCACCGGACGGCGCAGTGGGTCAAACCGGCGCCGGACGCGGCGGTCCCGGCTCGGACGGGTCTTTCGGATCAGGTCGCATTCTGGTGCGCAGGCCGGGAACGGTGCCGGGGACGGCCCTCTACAATCTGATGGTTATGCCATACCTGGACCATGCGGCGACCACGCCGATGCTGCCCGAGGCGATCGCCGCGATGACGGCGCACCTCGGTGTCGTCGGCAACGCCTCCTCCCTGCACGCGGCCGGCCGCCGGGCCCGCCGCGTCGTCGAGGAGGCCCGCGAGTCGCTCGCCGACTCGCTGGGCGCCCGGCCGAGCGAGATCGTCCTCACCGGCGGCGGTACCGAGTCCGACAACCTCGCCGTCAAGGGCCTGTACTGGGCCCGGCGGGACGCCGACCCGGCCCGCACGCGGGTGCTGTGCAGCCCGGTCGAGCACCACGCGGTGCTCGACGCGGTGCACTGGCTCTCCGAGCACGAGGGCGCCACCGTCGAGTACCTGCCGGTCGACGGGCTCGGGCGGGTCCATCCGCAGGCGCTGCGCGAGGCGATCGAACGGGACCCGGGCTCGGTCGCCCTGGTCACCGTGATGTGGGCGAACAACGAGGTCGGCACCGTCCAGCCGGTGCGGGAACTCGCGGCCGTGGCGGCCGAGTTCGGCATCCCGATGCACGCCGACGCGGTGCAGGCGCTCGGTCAGGTGGAGGTGTCCTTCGCCGACTCCGGGCTCACCGCGGTCACCGTCACCGGGCACAAGATCGGCGGCCCGTTCGGCATCGGCGCGCTGCTGCTCTCGCGCGGCGCCGCGCCCGTTCCGCTGCTGCACGGCGGCGGCCAGGAACGCGACGTCCGCTCCGGCACCCTCGACGCCCCCGCCGCGGCCGGCTTCGCGGCGGCCGCGGCCATCGCCGTCGAACGGCGGGCCGAGCACGCGGCGGCGCTCGGCGCGCTGCGGGACGACCTGATCGCCTCGGTGCTCGCCGCCGTGCCCGACGCGGTGCTCAACGGCGACCCGGCCCCCGAGGGCCGGCTGCCCGCCAACGCGCACTTCTCCTTCCCCGGCTGCGAGGGCGACGCCCTGCTCATGCTCCTCGACGCCCAGGGCATCGAGTGCTCGACCGGCTCCGCGTGCTCGGCGGGCGTCCCGCAGCCCAGCCACGTGCTGCTGGCGATGGGCGCCGACCCGCTCCTGGCGCGCGCGTCCCTGCGCTTCTCTCTCGGCCACACCTCCACCCAGGACGACGTGAAGGCCCTGGCCCAGGCGATCGCCCCCGCCGTCCAACGCGCCCGCAACGCGGGCCCGATGTCGGTCCGCCGCTAGCCGCTCCGCGGGCGCGCACTTCGGGGGTCTGAACGCCCGTCGAAGGCGCGCGCCCCGGCGCTGTCGACCTGCGGCCCCCGAGCCGGCGTCCGTCGTCGGCCCGGGCCCCGGGCGGAGGCCCGATATCGGCTCGGGGAACACCGGGGGCAGCACGTACGCTTGGGGGCATCATGACTGATTTCCCGGGTGCCCCGACCGCTCCGTCCACTGGCCGTCTGCGCGTGCTCGCGGCGATGTCCGGCGGGGTCGACTCCGCCGTCGCCGCCGCCCGTGCCGCCGAAGCGGGGCACGAGGTGACCGGCGTCCACCTGGCGCTGTCGTCGAACCCGCAGTCCTTCCGGACCGGCGCCCGCGGCTGCTGCACCATCGAGGACTCCCGGGACGCCCGCCGCGCCGCCGACGTCATCGGCATCCCCTTCTACGTGTGGGACCTCGCCGAGCGCTTCCGCGAGGACGTGATCGACGACTTCGTCGCCGAGTACGCGGCCGGCCGCACCCCCAACCCCTGCCTGCGCTGCAACGAGAAGATCAAGTTCGCCGCGCTGCTGGACAAGGCGGTCGCGCTCGGCTTCGACGCCGTCTGCACCGGCCACTACGCCCGGATCGTCGACCTGCCGGACGGCCGCCGCGAGCTGCACCGCGCGGTGGACGCCGCCAAGGACCAGTCGTACGTGCTCGGCGTGCTGGACGCCGACCAGCTGGCCCACTCGCTGTTCCCGCTCGGCGACACCACCAAGGACGTCATCCGCGAGGAGGCCGAGCGCCGGGGCCTGGCCGTCGCCAAGAAGCCGGACAGCCACGACATCTGCTTCATCGCGGACGGCGACACCCAGGGCTTCCTCGCCAAGCACCTCGGCACCGCGACCGGCGACATCCTCGACGTGGACGGCACCAAGCTCGGCGAGCACGACGGCGCGTACGGCTTCACCATCGGCCAGCGCAAGGGCCTGCGGATCGGCCGCCCGGCGCCGGACGGCAAGCCGCGGTACGTGCTCGACATCTCGCCGGTGAACAACACCGTCACGGTCGGCCCGGCCGAGGGCCTGGACGTGGTCGGGCTGACCGCGATCCGCCCGCGCTGGTGCGGGGGCGAGCCGGCCGCCGACGGGCGCTACACCGCCCAGCTGCGCGCGCACGGCGAGGAGGTGCCGGTCTCGGCGTCCGTCGTGGACGGCGAGCTCCGCGTCGACCTGGACTCGCCGGCCCGCGGCATCGCCCCCGGCCAGGCCGTGGTGCTGTACGACGGCACCCGGGTGGTCGGCTCCGCGACCATCGCGACGACCGAGCGCCCGGCCGTCCGGGCCTGAAACCCCGGTGAGCGGTCCCCGGTCCGCGTGATAGACCGGACGACACTATGAACATCACTGTCTTCTGCTCCGCGTACTCGCTCGACGACCGCTACACCGCCCCCGCCGCCGAGTTCGCCCGGCTCCTCGGCGAGGGCGGGCACACCCTGGTGTGGGGCGGCTCGAACGCCGGCCTGATGGGCCTGCTGGCCGACGGGGTGAAGGCGGCCGGCGGGAAGCTGGTCGGCGTCATGGTCGAGATGCTGAAGCACAAGGGGTACGACGGCGCCGACGAGCTCGTGATGACCCGCGACCTGGCCGAGCGGAAGGCGGAGCTCGCGGCCCGCGCGGACGCCATCGTCGTGCTGGTCGGCGGGCTGGGCACGCTGGACGAGGTCACCGAGGTGCTGGAGCTCAAGAAGCACGGGATGTTCGAGAAGCCCGTCGTCGTCCTCGACAGCGAGGGGTTCTACTCGGGCCTGCGCCTCCAGCTGGAGCGGATGGACGCCGAGGGCTTCCTGCCGCGCCCGCTCGGCGAGTTGATCTCCTTCGCGGACACGCCCGCCGAGGTGTTCGCACAGCTCAAGTCCTGAGAGGATCGGCCCCATGCCTGCACATCTGATCACCGGCGCCGGCTCCGGCATCGGCGCCGTCCTGGCCGGGCGCCTCGCCGAGCGCGGCGACGACCTCTGGCTCCTGGCCCGCGACGCCCGCCGCGCCGCCGAGCTGCGCGAGCGCTTCCCCGGCGCCCGCACCCTGGTCGGCGACCTGGGCGACCCGGCCAAGCTCGCCTGGGCCCTCGGCCACCAGGAGCTGCCGGTCGAGCTGGACTCGCTGCTGCACATCGCGGGCGTGGTCGAGCTCGGCCCGGTCGGCGACCTGCCGGTCAAGGTGTGGAACGACACGCTCGGCGTCAACCTCGTCGCCCCGGCCGAGCTGACCCGCCTCCTGCTGCCCTCGCTGCGCCTCGCCAAGGGGCACGTCGTGTTCGTCAACTCCGGTGCGGGCCTGCGGGCCGGCGCCGAGTGGGCGGCGTACGCGGCGAGCAAGCACGGCCTCAAGGCGCTCGCCGACGCGCTGCGCGAGGAGGAGCACGCCGGCGGGGTGCGCGTCACCTCGGTGTACCCGGGCCGCACCGCCACCGCGATGCAGGTCAAGGTGCACCAGCAGGAGGGCAGGTCCTACGACGCCGGCCGCTGGATCGAGCCGGAGTCCGTCGCGAGGGCGGTCCTCGCGGCCCTGGACGCCAGCCGCGACGCGGAGATCACGGACATCACCGTCCGCCCGGGCCACTGATCCGGGGCCGGTCGGCGGCGCACTAGGCTCGGACGGGTGAGCACCCCACACCCCTTCCCCGACCTGCACGGCGCCGCCACCGGCGTCGGTTCGCTGCCCGGCACCGACGCCCGGGAGGCCGCCAGGACCTCCACCGGGGCGCTGGAGCAGCTGCCGTTCCTGCCCGAGCTGCCCGCGCGCGGGCCGGGCGCCGACATGATCGGCCGCAGCGCCGGCCTGCTGGCCGAGCTGTTCGCGCAGACCGAGCCGAGCGGCTGGCGCTTCGCCGACCGCCCCGGCCGGGACACCCGGCGGGCCCGCTCCTGGCTCGGCGAGGACCTCGACGCGCTGGAGGAGTACACCCAGGGCCACCGGGGGCCGCTCAAGGTCCAGGCCGTCGGGCCGTGGACGCTGGCCGCCTCGATCGAGCTGAAGCACGGCGAGAAGGCGCTCGCCGACCGCGGCGCCTGCCGGGACGTCGCCGAGTCCCTCGCCGAGGGCCTGCGCCGCCACCTCGCCGAGGTCCGCAGGCGGGTGCCGGGCGCGGAGGTGGTGCTCCAGCTCGACGAGCCCTCGCTGCCCGCCGTGCTGGCCGGCTCGGTGAAGACCGCGAGCGGCTTCCAGCGGCTGCGCGCGGTGGACCGCCAGGTCGCCGAGGAGGCGCTGCGCGAGCTGATCCGCGCCCTGGACGCACCGGTCGTCGTGCACTGCTGCGCGCCCGACGTGCCGATCCCGCTGCTGCGCCGGGCCGGCGTCGCCGGCGTCTCGCTGGACCTCTCGCTGCTGACCGAGCGCGCCGACGACGACCTCGGCGAGGCCGTCGAGGCGGGCACGGCGATCCTCGCGGGTGTCGTCCCCTCCACTGACCAGGAGGTGTCCGACCCGGCCGGTAGTGTCCAGGGTGTCAGGACCTTGTGGCGCAGGCTCGGGTTCGCCCCGGAGCTGCTGGGCCGTCGTGTGCTCGTGACACCGACCTGCGGGCTGGCCGGGGCCTCCCCGGCGTACGCGCGCAAGGCGCTGCTGCTCGCGGCGCGGGCGGCGCAGAGCCTGGTGGACAACCCGGAATGAGAACGTAGGAGGCTTGCGGTGGTGGCTGTCGAGGGCTGGGAGGACGTCCCGGCGGAGGTGCGCAGGCGGCACGCCGAGCTGGCGGCGGAGATCACCGACCACCGCGCCCGCTACTACGAGCAGGACGCCCCGGTCGTCTCCGACGCCGAGTTCGACGGCCTGATGCGCGCGCTGGAGGCGCTGGAGGCCGAGCACCCGGCCCTCGTCACCCCGGACTCGCCGACCCAGAAGGTCGGCGGCGCCCCGACCGAGCTGTTCGCCTCGGTCGAGCACCGCGAGCGCCTGCTCAGCCTCGACAACGCCATGGACGACGACGAGCTCGCCGCCTGGGCCGAGCGCGTCGCGGGCGAGCTGGCCGGCATCGACTACCACTACCTGTGCGAGCTCAAGGTGGACGGCCTGGCCGTCAACCTCACCTACGAGAACGGCCAGTTGGTGCAGGCCGCGACGCGCGGCGACGGCCGGGTGGGCGAGGACATCACCCCCAACGTCCGCACCATCAAGGAGATCCCGCAGCAGCTCAAGGGCGACGACGTCCCCGAGCTGGTGGAGATCCGCGGCGAGGTCTACTTCCCGACCGAGGCGTTCGACGCGCTCAACGCCTCGTTCGCGGAGGAGAACGAGCGCCGCCGCCAGGAGAACGAGGAGCGCGCCAAGGAGGGCAAGCGGCCCCGGGCGCTGATCCGGCTGTTCATGAACCCCCGCAACGCCGCCGCCGGTTCGCTGCGCCAGAAGGACCCGCTGGTCACCGCCTCGCGCCCGCTGCACATGGTGGTGCACGGCATCGGCGCCCGGGTCGGCTTCGACATCGACAACCAGTCGCACGCCTACGACCTGCTGCGCCAGTGGGGCCTGCCGACCGCCCGGCACAACGAGGTGGTCGGGACGCTCGACGAGGTGCGGGCGTTCATCAAGCGCTTCGGCGAACAGCGGCACTCCGTCGAGCACGAGATCGACGGCGTCGTGGTCAAGGTGGACGAGATCGCCCTCCAGGGCCGCCTCGGCGCCACCTCCAAGTCCCCGCGCTGGGCGATCGCGTGGAAGTACCCGCCGGAGGAGGTCACCGGCAGGCTGGCGGAGATCCGGGTCGGCGTCGGCCGCACCGGCCGGGCCACGCCGTTCGCGGTGCTGGCCGAGCCGGTGAAGGTGGCCGGTTCGATGGTGCAGTACGCGACGCTGCACAACCAGCAGGTCGTCAAGGCCAAGGGCGTCCTGCTCGGCGACACCGTGGTGCTGCGCAAGGCCGGTGACGTCATCCCGGAGATCCTCGGGCCGGTGGAGGACCTGCGGGACGGCACCGAGCGGGAGTTCGTGATGCCCTCGCACTGCCCGGAGTGCGGCGCCGAGCTGCGTCCGATGTCCGAGGGCGACATCGACCTGCGCTGCCCCAACGCCCAGTTCTGCCCGGCCCAGATCCGGGAGCGGATCGCCTTCCTGGGCGGCCGTTCCTCGCTGGACGTCGAGGGGCTCGGCTACGTCGCGGCCACCGCGCTGACCCAGCCGCTGGAGCCGGGCGAGGCGCCGGTGAAGGACGAGGGCGACGTCTTCGGGCTGACGATGGAGCAGCTGCTGCCGATCAAGGTGCTGGTCCGCGACCAGAAGACCGGCATGCCCAAGCTGGACGACCGCACCGGCAAGGAGAAGATCGCCACCTTCTTCGCCAACCAGAAGGGCGAGCCGAAGAAGACGGCCGGCCTGCTGCTGGAGAACCTGGAGAAGGTGAAGGACCGGCCGCTCTGGCGGTTCCTCAACGGCCTGTCGATCCGGCACGTCGGTCCGGTCGCGGCCCAGGAGCTGGCACGGGAGTTCCGCGATCTCGACCGGATCTTCTCGGCCACCGAGGAGGAGCTGGCGGCCGTCGAGGGGGTCGGGCCGACGATCGCCCGGTCCGTCATCGAGTGGTACCAGGAGGAGTGGCACCGCGGGATCCTGGAGAAGTGGCGCGCGGCCGGCGTCCGCTTCGTCGAGGAGCCCGCCGACGAGGAGGAGGCGGAGCGCCCGCTGGAGGGGCTGACGGTGGTGGTGACGGGCACGCTGGCCGGGCACACCCGGGACGGCGCCAAGGAGGCGCTGACCTCGCGCGGAGCGAAGGTGACCGTTTCGGTTTCGAAGAAGACCGACTTCGTGGTCGCCGGTGACAACCCCGGGTCCAAGTACGACAAGGCCGTTCAGCTCGGCCTGGCCGTCCTGGACGACGCCGGCTTCGCCGTCCTGCTCGCCGACGGGCCCGCCGCCGCCCGCGCCCACCTGGGACTCGACACCCCGGAGGACGCTCCCGAGGACACCCCGGAGGACGCCCCCGAGGAGGCCCCCGCCGAGGGCTGACCCGAGCCGCGAGTGGCCGAATCCGTCTTGTTATCGTCCTGATGCAACGTCACCGGGTGCCGTTCAGTGAAAGCGGGCACAGTGTCCCTGAGCGACACCCGGGCACGGTGGCGCGTTTCCGGTTGTCCGAAAGTCTGCCCACCGGGTGGGCCCCGGCATACCCTGGAGCGCAACAGAGTGTCAGCAGGGGTGGGGGCACCGGCTGAGCCGGTACTCCGCGGGGTCGCTCCATGCCCGCCAGCAGTCGGTACCGGCACGGTGCCTCACCGTAAGGCGGCCTGACGGGGCGGGCCCGACGGAGGACAGGGCTTATGGATCGTACGACCGGCGGCGCGCCCACACGCCCGCCGCAGGGGGTGGCGGGTGCGGTCCTGCTGCTCGGCGTGCTGCTGGCCGGAGCCGCGCCGCTCATCCCGCTGGCCGTCCTGGTCTACCGGTACGAACCCGAGCTGTTGCCGCTGTTCGCGGTACCGCTGGCCGTCCTGGTCGCGGCGTGGCGGATCGCCCGGGACCGCGCCCGCGACCAGCTGACCGACCCGCTGACGGACCTGCCCAACCGTCAGGCCCTGCTGCTGGCCGCCCAGGAGGCGATCGCCGAGCACGAACAGGGCTACAGCGTCGGTCTCATACTGCTCGACCTCGATCGCTTCCGATCACTCAACGACACCCTCGGCCACACTGCCGGTGACCGGCTCCTCGTGCACATCGCCCGCCGGCTGCACCGCGCCCTGCGCTCCGGCGGCGCGGTCGGCACCCCCACCCGCGAGTCCATCGACGACGTCTTCGCCGGCCTGCCCCGGCACTACCGCCGCGGCCGCCCGATGGTGGCCCGGATGGGCGGCGACGAGTTCGCCGTCCTGCTGCCCGGCATCAACTACCCGGACTGCCTGGAGCGCGTCGCCAAGGCCCTGATCGCCGAACTCGCCGCCCCGATCCGGCTGGACGGGCTGCTGCTCGTCCTGGAGGCCAGCGCGGGCGTCTGCGTCTTCCCGCAGCACGCCCAGGACGCCGAGTCGCTGCTGCGCCGCGCCGACGTCGCGATGGGCCACGCCCAGCGCGGGCGCAGCGGCGTCGAGCAGTACGACGAGACGCAGGACGCCGACACCCCGTACCGGATCGGGCTCCTGGGGGACCTGCGCCGCGCGCTGGAGACCGGCGAGGTGCAGCTGCACTACCAGCCGAAGGTGGCCTTCGACGGCCGGGTGGTGGGCCTGGAGGCGCTGCTGCGCTGGGAGCGGCCGGGCCAGGGCAAGGTGTCGCCGGACGAGTTCGTCGGGCTCGCCGAGTCCAGCGGGCTGATGCCGCGGCTGACCGACTACGTGCTGGAGGCGGCGGTCGGCCAGCTCGCGTACTGGCGCGACCAGGGCCTGCAGGTGCAGGTCGCGGTGAACGTCTCGCCGCGCGACGTGCTCAACCCGGGCTTCGCGCAGCGCGTCGCGGGGCACCTGGTGCGCCACCAGGTGCCGGCCCACGCGCTCCAGCTGGAGATCACCGAACGGCTCCTGCTGGACGACTCGCGGCGGGCCGCCGACACCCTGGCGGAGCTGCGCGGCTACGGCGTCGGGATGTCCCTGGACGACTTCGGCACCGGGCACTCCTCGCTGGTGCGGCTGCGCAGCCTGCCGGTCGGCGAGCTGAAGATCGACCGCTCCTTCGTCTCCCGGATGGTCGCCGACGACCACGACGCGGCGGTGGTCCGCTGCTCGGTGGAGCTCGCGCACTCGCTCGGGCTGACCGTGGTCGCCGAGGGCGTCGAGGACGACGAGACCTGGGAGCGGCTGCACTGCATGGGGGTGGACGCGGTGCAGGGCTGGCTGGTGTCGGCCGCGCTGCCGCCCGAACAGGCCACCGCCTGGCTGCGGGTGCACCGCACCGGCAGCCCGACCGTGGAGCGCCTGGCCGCCACGCTGCCGCCCGGCATCAAGCCGGCCGTGCAGAAGGTCCCGGGCGGCAAGCCGGCGATGCCGCCGGTCCTGCCCCCGACACTCCCGCCGGTCCTGCCGCCCGTCCTGCCCCCCGTGGTGCAGGCCGTGCAGGCCGCGCAGATGGAGATCAACGCGCCGGGGACGCAGAGTTGGGCCCGGACCAGGCCGCAGTAACCGCCGCCGCCGGTTACTCGTTGGCCGGTGGCCGGGCCGGGCCCCATAGGATGGGGTCCAAAGACCACGAGGACGGGAGCGCCGAGCCGGCTGCTCCCGCCCGGGCCCGGCACCGCTGAAGCAGCGCCGGGCCTCACCAGAACTCACCCTGAGGATCGCTGCATGCCTGGCATCACGCGCGAGGAGGTCGCCCACCTCGCCCGGCTGTCGCGTCTTGAGCTGAAGCCCGAAGAGCTGGACCACTTCGCCGAGCAGCTCGACGTGATCATCGGCGCGGTCGCCCGCGTTTCCGAGGTCGCCGGACAGGACGTCCCGCCGACCTCCCACCCGCTCCCGCTCACCAACGTCATGCGGGCGGACGAGGTGCGGCCGTCGCTCACCCCGGAGCAGGCGCTCGCGAGCGCGCCCGCCGCCGAGGAGCAGCGTTTCCGTGTGCCGCAGATCCTCGGGGAGGACTGACCGAGATGACCGACCTGATCCGCTACACCGCCGCCGAGACCGCGAGCGCCATCGCCAAGGGCGAGGTCTCCGCCGTCGAGGTCGCGCAGGCGCACCTGGACCGCATCGACGCCGTCGACAAGAAGGTCAACGCCTTCCTGCACGTCGACACCGAGGGCGCGCTGAACGCCGCCAAGGCGGTCGACGAGAAGCGCGCCAAGGGCGAGGAGCTGGGCCCGCTGGCCGGCGTCCCGCTCGCGCTGAAGGACGTCTTCACCACCAAGGGCATCCCGACCACCTGTGGTTCGAAGATGCTCGAAGGCTGGATCCCGCCGTACGACGCCACGCTGACCTCGCGCCTCAAGGACGCCGGCGTCGTCATCCTCGGCAAGACCAACATGGACGAGTTCGCGATGGGCTCCTCCACCGAGAACTCGGCGTACGGCCCGACCGGGAACCCGTGGGACCTCTCCCGCATCCCCGGCGGCTCCGGCGGCGGCTCGGCCGCGGCGCTGGCCGCCTTCGAGGCCCCGCTGGCGATCGGCACCGACACCGGCGGCTCGATCCGCCAGCCCGGCGCCGTCACCGGCACCGTCGGCGTGAAGCCGACCTACGGCTCGGTCTCCCGCTACGGACTGGTCGCGTTCTCGTCCTCGCTGGACCAGGGCGGCCCGTGCGCCCGCACCGTGCTGGACGCGGCGCTGCTGCACGAGGCCATCGCCGGGCACGACCCGCTGGACTCCACCTCGATCGACGCGCCCGTCCCGGCCGTCGTCGCGGCCGCGAGGATGCGCGACGTGCGCGGCATGCGCATCGGCGTCGTCAAGGAGTTCGCCGGCGAGGGCTACCAGGCCGGCGTCATGCAGCGCTTCGACGAGTCGGTGGAGCTCCTGCGCGAGCTGGGCGCCGAGGTCGTCGAGGTGTCCTGCCCGTCCTTCACCCTCGCGCTGCCCGCGTACTACCTGATCGCGCCGTCGGAGTGCTCCTCCAACCTGGCCCGCTTCGACGCGATGCGCTACGGCCTGCGGGTCGGCGACGACGGCAGCCGCTCGGCCGAGGAGGTCACCGCGCTGACCCGCGAGGCCGGCTTCGGCGACGAGGTCAAGCGCCGCATCATCCTCGGCACCTACGCCCTCTCCTCGGGCTACTACGACGCCTACTACGGCTCGGCCCAGAAGGTGCGCACGCTGATCTCGCGCGACTTCGACGCCGCGTTCGCCGGGGTGGACGTCCTGGTCTCGCCGACCACGCCGACCACCGCCTTCCCGATCGGCGAGCGCGCCGACGACCCGATGGCGATGTACCTGGCCGACCTGTGCACGATTCCGTCCAACCTGGCGGGCAACGCGGCCATGTCGCTGCCGGTCGGCCTGGCCCCGGAGGACAATCTCCCGGTCGGCCTGCAGATCATCGCGCCCGCGATGGCGGACGACCGCCTGTACCGCGTGGGCGGCGCCGTCGAGGCCGCACTCAACGACAAGTGGGGGCACACCCTGCTGGAGGAGGCACCGGCACTGTGAGCAAGATCGAGAAGGCCAAGGCCCAGTCTGCTTCTCTGAAGGGGTGGAAGCATTCCAAGCCCGGTCTGTGGCTGTCCATCGGCACCAGCGCCTTCGGCGCGATCTCCGTGGTCAAGGACGTCCGCAAGGCCCGCGAGGAGAGCGACACCCTGAAGCTGGTCAACGCCCTCGTCGGCGCCGCCGCGCTGATCACCGGCACCGCCCTGCTGGTGCGCGAGCTGCGGCAGCTCGCCTCCGACGACGTGCTGCTGGGCTAGGGCCACTCTTCGGGCCGAGCGCCCCGGCCCGGCCCCGCGCGAGCGGCGGCCGGGCCCGTACCTCCCAAGTCTTTACGTGAGAAGGGACGCTGTGAGCGTCATGAACCTGGTCTCCTACGAGGACGCTCTCGCGTCGTACGACCCGGTGATGGGCCTTGAGGTCCACGTCGAGCTCGGTACCAAGACCAAGATGTTCTGCGGTTGCTCGACCGAGCTGGGCGCCGAGCCGAACAGCCAGACCTGCCCGACCTGCCTGGGCCTGCCGGGCTCGCTGCCGGTGGTCAACGCGACCGGCGTGGAGTCGGCGGTCAAGATCGGCCTGGCGCTCAACTGCGAGATCGCCGAGTGGTGCCGGTTCGCGCGGAAGAACTACTTCTACCCGGACATGCCCAAGAACTTCCAGACCTCGCAGTACGACGAGCCGATCGCCTTCAACGGCTACCTCGACGTGCAGCTGGAGGACGGTTCGACCTTCCGCGTGGAGATCGAGCGCGCCCACATGGAGGAGGACACCGGCAAGTCCAGCCACGTCGGCGGCGCGACCGGCCGCATCCACGGGGCCACCCACTCGCTGCTCGACTACAACCGGGCCGGCATCCCGCTGATCGAGATCGTCACCAAGCCGATCACCGGCGCCGGCGAGCGGGCCCCCGAGGTCGCCAAGGCGTACGTCGCCGAGCTGCGCGAGGTCATCCGCTCGCTGGGCGTCTCCGAG
Source organism: Kitasatospora sp. NPDC057936 (assembly GCF_042887525.1). Taxonomy (NCBI): domain Bacteria; kingdom Bacillati; phylum Actinomycetota; class Actinomycetes; order Kitasatosporales; family Streptomycetaceae; genus Kitasatospora; species Kitasatospora sp. NPDC057936. The sequence continues at coordinate 25,456 of NZ_JBHVPD010000015.1, read as the reverse complement.
GCCCGGATGGACAAGGGCCAGATGCGCTGCGACGTGAACCTGTCGCTGCGCCCCAACGGCACCGAGACCTTCGGCACCCGCTCGGAGACCAAGAACGTCAACTCGCTGCGCAGCGTGGAGCGGGCCGCCCGGTTCGAGATCCAGCGCCACGCCACCGTGCTGACCGACGGCGGCACCATCGTCCAGGAGACCCGCCACTTCCACGAGGACAACGGCAGCACGACCTCGGGCCGGATCAAGGACAACGCCGAGGACTACCGCTACTTCCCCGAGCCGGACCTGGTCCCGATCGCCCCCTCGCGCGAGTGGGTCGAGGAGCTGCGCGCCGCCCTGCCCGAGCTGCCGCGGGTGCGCCGGGCCCGCCTGCAGGCCGAGTGGGGCCTGTCCGACAAGGACATGCAGTCCGTCCTCAACGCCGGCGCGGTCGGGCCGATCCAGGAGACCATCGCGGCCGGTGCCCCGGCCGACCAGGCCCGCAAGTGGTGGATGGGCGAGCTGGCCCGCCGCGCCAACGAGACCGGCACCGAGCTCAGCGAGCAGCCGATCACCCCGGCGCAGGTCGCCCGGGTCGCCGCGCTGGTGGCCGAGGGCAAGCTGAACGACAAGCTGGCCCGCCAGGTCATCGAGGCCGTGCTGGCCGGTGAGGGCGAGCCGGACGAGGTCGTCGAGAAGCGCGGCCTGGCCGTCGTCTCGGACGACTCCGCGCTCGGTGCCGCGGTCGACCAGGCCATCGCCGAGAACGAGGCCGTCGCCGCCAAGATCCGCGACGGCAAGGTCGCGGCCGTGGGCGCGCTCGTGGGCGCGGTCATGAAGGCCACCCGCGGCCAGGCGGACGCCGCCCGCGTGAAGGATCTGATCCTTGAGAAGCTCGGCGTCTCTGCCTGAGTTCCTAAGGTGTCTTAGGCATCTAAGGCCCCCTAAGTAAGACCTAAGGCCCGGTTCCACCCCTAAATTGGGAGGGAACCGGGCCTTTGCCATGCCCGAGGGGCCTCATCTAAGGCATCCGGGTCCCGAAACATCGGGAAGCCTGCCGATGTGGTGCCCCCCTCTGGGAGAGGAAGCTCTTAGTCAACAGGGAAGACCGAAGAACGAAACCCACAAGGGGAACACCGTGATCGAGTACGAGCTCATCCAGCAGCAGGTCCACGAGCTCCAGGTCCACGCCGAACACCAGCGCCTCGTCCGCGAGGCGAAGGAGGCCCGCCGCGGCCTGCGCCGCCCGGTCGCCGCGCGCTTCCAGCGCCGCGCCGCGCGGAAGACGGAATGCTGACGGACCGGCACCCGGCGGGTGCCGAGGAGAAGTCGGAGGGGGAGGCGCGAGTGAGCGCCTCCCCCTCCGGGCGTTCGCCGGGCGAGATATCCCCTCGGCCCGCCGCCACCGCCTATGGCATGCTCGCCTCCATGCAGCAGATGTCGGTCAGTCCCGTCTTCGTCGGCCGCGGCACCGAGATCACCGCGCTGGCCGACGCGCTGCGCCGGGCCGGCACCGGCAGCCCGCAGACCGTCCTGGTCGGCGGCGAGGCCGGCGTCGGCAAGACGCGCCTGCTGGAGGAGTTCCTGGACCGCGCCGGCCACGGCGGGGGAGTGGTCACCACCCTGGGCGGCTGTCTGGAGATCGGCGCCGAGGGCCTCCCGTACGCACCGATCGCGGGCGCCCTGCGCCGGCTGCACCGCACGCTCGGCCCCGAACTGGAGGCCGCGGCCGTGGGCAGCGAGGGCCATCTCGCCCGCCTGCTGCCCGAGTTCGGCGACGGCGACGGCGAACCGAACGACGAGTACGGCCGGGCCCGGCTGTTCGAGCACACCGCGAGGCTGATCGAACGGCTCGGCGCGGACCGTACCCTCGTCATCGCCGTCGAGGACCTGCACTGGTCCGACCGCTCCACCCGCGAGCTCCTCGCCTACCTGGTCCGCACCCTGCACCGCGCCCGCGTGCTGCTGGTCGCCACCTACCGCTCCGACGACCTGCACCGGCGCCACCCGCTGCGCCCCTTCCTCGCCGAGCTCGACCGGCTGCGCACCGTCCAGCGGCTGGAGCTGGCGCGGTTCCGCCGCGGCGAGGTCGCCGCCCAGCTGGCCGGCATCCTCGGCACCGCCGCGCCCGACCGGCAGCTGGTGGACCGGATCCACCGCCGCTCCGAGGGCAACCCCTTCTTCGTCGAGGAGCTCGCCACCGCCTTCGAGGACGGCTGCGGGGCCGGCCTCACCGACTCGCTGCGCGACATCCTGCTGGTCCGGGTGGAGAGCCTGGACGAGGAGGCCCAGAAGGTGGTGCGGATCGCCGCGGAGGGCGGCTCGCACGTCGAGCACGCCCTGCTCGCCGCCGTCCTGGCCGACCTGATGGCCGACGAGGAGGAACTGATCGGCGCCCTGCGCACGGCCGTCGGCGCCAACATCCTGCGCCTGGACAGCGACGGCGAGGGCTACCGCTTCCGGCACGCGCTGGTCCGCGAGGCCGTCTCGGACGACCTCCTGCCCGGCGAACGGCACCGGATCAACCGCAAGTTCGCGCTCGCCGTCGAGGCCGAGCCGCACCTCGTGCCCGCTGACGCCCTGCCCGCCCGGCTCGCCAACTACTGGTACCACGCGCACGATCCGGCCCGCGCCCTGCCGACCGCCCTCGACGCCGCCCGGGCCGCCCGGCGCCGCAACGCCTTCGCCGAGCAGCTGCGCATGCTCGAACGCGCCCTCGAACTGTGGGACATGGTCTCCGAGGACGTCCTCGCGCACACCCTGCGCCCGTACGACTGGGCCGAGACCTACCCGCCCGGCTCCTGCGACGTCCGTCCCCAGGACGAGGACTGCGACCGGATCCAGCTGATCGACGTGCTCGCCGAGGCCGTCGTCGCCGCCCGGCGCAGCGGCGACCGCGAGCGCGGGCTCAGCCTGGCCAAGCGGGCGCTCAAGCTGGTCGACGAGACGGTGGACCCGCTGCGCGCGGCCTGGTTCCGGATCAACCGGGCCCGCATGCTCGGCCACCTGCGGCGCTCGGGCGACGACGAGGAGATCGCGTACGCGCACCGGCTGGTCGACCACCTGCCGCCGTCCGCGGTGCAGGCCGAGGTGTTCGCGCTCGGCGCCGGCGTCGCGATGCTCAAGGACCCGGGGCCCGAGCACATCGAGCTCGCCGAGCGGGCGATCCGGATCGCCCGCGAGGTCGGCGCGCACGCCGTCGAGCAGCACGCGCGGATGACGCTCGCCGGCCTGCGCTACGACCTGGAGGGGGACGCCGAGTCCGGGCTGGCCGGGCTGCGGGCCGCCGTCGAGGCCTCCCGGCGGGTCGGCACGCCGGACGTGCTGCTGCGCGGCATCAACAACCTCGCCAGCGTGCTGCGCGGGCTCGGCCGGTCCGAGGAGGCGATGGCGATGGCCCGCGAGGGCCTGGAGCACGCCGCCGGCTACGGACTGGTGCGCAACAGCGGCAGCATCCTGACCGGCAACCTGGCCGAGGCGCTGATCGACCTCGGCCGCCTCGCGGAGGCCGTCGAGGTGCTGGGCGACTGCGACCCGGACGAGACCACCAACGCCCACGCCGAGTTCCTGGAGCGGATGCGCGGCGAGATCGCCCTGCTGCGGGGGGACCTGCCCAAGGCGGCCGTTCTCGTGGCCCGGGCCCGGGAGGCCAACCGGGTCGGCCGGATCCAGCACTCGGCGCCGATCAGCCGGCTCGCGGTGCGGATCGCGTGGCTGAACGGCCGGCCGATGGAGGCCCGCGCCGAACTGCTCGGCGCGCTCGCGGACGCCCGGCGGCTCGGCGACGAGGCCGACGTGTACCCGCTGCTGTTCGAGGGGGCCGCGGTGGAGGCGGACTCCCGGGGCCTGCCGGAGGCCGCGGCCGGGCGGGCCGAGGCGCTGGCCGGGATCGCCGCGACGGCGGCCGGGCTCACCCCCAAGGCGCCGCTGCACCACGGCTGGGCGCGGCTGCTGGAGTGCGAGCTGGCCCGCGCCGGGGGCACCGACACCCCGGAGCAGTGGGCCGCCGCGGTCGCCCTGCTGCGGCCGGTCGCCCTGCCGCACCCGCTGGCGCTCGGCCTGCTGCGGGCGGGCGAGGCCGAGGTGCGGGCCGGGCGGCGCGAGGCGGCCGCCGAACTCCTGCGCGAGGCGCGGGAACTGGCCGAGGCGCGCGGTGACCGCCCGCTGGTCGCCGAGATCACCGGCCTGGCCGACCGCGCCGGGCTGGCCCCGGCCCCGGCCGCGCCCGCGGCGGCCTCCTCGGGGCAGGCCGCACCGGCGGGGGAGTCGTTCGGGCTCACCCCCCGTGAGCGGGACGTGCTCCGGTTGCTCGCCCGCGGCTGGACGAACCGGCAGATAGCCGAGGAGCTGTACATCTCTCCGAAGACCGCGAGCGTGCACGTGTCCAACATCCTCGGCAAGCTCGCGGTCGGCGGCCGCGGCGAGGCGGCCGCGCTGGCCCACCGGCTGCGGCTGTTCCCGGACGACCTGGCCCCCGCCACCGGGTGACCCGCGCTCCGGCCCGGGACCGGCCGGCGGACCCCGCCCGCCGGCCCCGGACCGGTGGGCGCCGTCGCGTGCTCCCGTGCGCGCCGCGTGAGCCCCCGCCCGCGCGCCGCCGCCAACCGGGCCGATCCGCCGGAATCAGGTGCATTTCCCTACCCTCCCACCATTACTCTAAGTTCAGTGTGCGTGTCATTGAGTGACGGAATTGGTGTAGGGTCCCGATCGGGAGCATCGGTGCGGTGCGGCGACCGGAAGGCCGCCCACCCCCTGGGCCACCGTCCTGACGGTGCGCCAGGTCACCGCGTACGGCGAAGCGGCGCGCGGCCGGTGGCCCGTGGCCGGGGCGCCGGGTCCCGGGCCGGAGGGGGAGAGGTCAAGTGAGCTCCACCGATACGGTGCTGCCCGCGGCCGAGCGGCCGGGCGCGCCGGCCGCCGACGCGCCCACCACGAGACGCGGCGCGATGCGCCGCCTGCGGGAGGGCCGCGCCCTGCCCGGCCTCGCCCTCGGCGCCCTGTGCCTCAGCTACGCGTGCGGCGCCGCGACCGGCTGGGGGTCCCACCAACTCGCCGTCTTCATGGGTGATTTCGGTCTCGCCGCGGCGGCCCTCGCGGCCGCGCTGTCCTGCCTCGTCTACGGCTGCACGGTCGGCGGCCACGCCCGCCCGGCCTGGCTGCTGTTCGGCCTCTCCTCGCTCACGGTGGCCTTCGGCAACGGCACCTGGGGCTGGTACGAGCTCGTCGAACGCACCGCCCTGCCCCAGGACTCGCTCGCCGCGTACGCCTTCCTGCTGTTCGCCCCGCTCTCCATCACCGGCATCCTGGTGCTCGCCCAGCGCCCGCGCTCCGCGGCCGGCTGGCTCTGCCTCCTGCTGGACGGCTGGCTGATCGCGGGCTCGCTGTTCACCCTCAGCTGGAGCCTGGCGCTCGGCCGGATCGCCGCCGGCGAGGGCGGCTCGGTGCTGACCCTGGCCCTCAAGCTGGCCTACCCGGTGCTGGACATCCTGCTGGTCAGCCTGGTGGTCGGGCTGCGCTTCGGCGGCCGGGACGGCAACCGGGCCGCCGTGCACACCGCGATGATGGCGCTCGCCGTCACCGTCATCTGCGACGCCCTGTTCACCTCCCCGGCGCTGCACAGCAGTTACCACTCCGGCGAGCTCCTCGACGCCGGCTGGTTCTCCGGCAGCCTGCTGCTGGCCTGGGCGCCGTGGTCGCCGCGCTGGCGCCGCCCGCTGCGCGAGCACCCGTCGGCCGGCGGCCTGCCGCGCCGCCGGGTGGCCACCACGTTCAGCGCGCTCACCCCGTACGCCGCGGCCGCGGTGTGCACCGCCGGGATCCTGTACAACGCGCTCGGCGGGCGCCAGCTCGACCGGGTGGTGGCCGCGGCCGCCTGCACCGTCGGCCTCGCGCTCATCCTGCGCCAGGGCGTGATGCTGCTCGACAACCTCTCGCTCGCCCAGGAGCTCGCCCACAAGGAGGCGCACTTCCGCTCCCTGGTGCAGGGCTCCAGCGACGTCATCATGATCGCCGGCGCCAACGGCGTCCTCTCGTACGTCTCCCCGGCCGCGCTCGGCGTCTACGGGCGCGACCCGGAGGAACTGGTCGGCGGCAACCTGCTGGACCTCGTGCACCCCGAGGACGTCGACCGGGTGCTCGGCGAGGTGCGCCGCTACCTCGCCCGGGTCCGCCTCACCGCGCACCGCTCGCCGGGCACCGCCGAACCCTCCGCCCGGGTCGAGTGCCGGATCCGCTCCGGCGCCGGCGAGTGGCTGCACGTCGAGTCCACCGTCAGCCGGCACCGCGACGGGCTGATCCTCAACAGCCGGGACGTCACCGAACGCGTCATGCTCCAGGCCCAGTTGCAGCACAACGCCTTCCACGACCCGCTCACCGACCTGCCCAACCGGGCGCTGTTCACCCAGCGGCTGCGGGCCGCCCTCGGCACCCGCGACCGGCAGGGCGGCCGGGGCGAGCCGGGCGCCGGGATCGCCGTGCTCTTCCTCGACCTGGACGGCTTCAAGGCGGTCAACGACAGCGCCGGCCACCAGGTCGGCGACGAGCTCCTGGTGCAGGCCGCCCGCCGCCTGCAGGGCGCCGTCCGCTGCGGGGACACCGTCGCCCGCTTCGGCGGCGACGAGTTCGCCGCGCTGGTGTGCGGCCCGCTCGGCCGCCTCCAGGTCCAGGAGCTCGCCGACCGGCTGCGGGTCGCGCTGTCCGAGCCGTACTGGATCGGCGGCGCCGAGCTCGCGGTCGCCGCCAGCATCGGCATCGCCTTCGGCACCCCCGAGCGCGGCCCGGCCGCCGACCCGCGCACCGGCGCCGACGAGCTGATGCGCAACGCCGACCTCGCGATGTACCGGGCCAAGTCCGAGGGCAAGGGCCGGGTGGTGCTCTACAGCCCCGCCATGCGGGCCGACCTGGAGCGCCGCACCGAACTCGACGAGCGGCTGCGGGTCGCCGTCCGCGAGGGCGGCTTCACGCTGCTCCACCAGCCCGTGGTCGACCTCGGCAGCGGCGCCGTGACCGGCGTCGAGGCGCAGGCCCGCTGGCGCTCGGCGAAGGGCCTGCTGCTCACCCCCGCCGAGTTCCTGCGCTCGGCCGAGCACGGCGACGCGGCCACCCGCTTCTCCCGCTGGCTGATCCACGAGGCGGTGGCGGCGGCCGCCGCCCGGCGCGGCCTGCCCTCCCGCAACCGCACCGGCCCCGCGCCGGTGCCCGTCGCGGTCCGCCTCTCCGCCGAGCGGCTGTGCTCGCCCGGACTGTACGAGACCGTCGCGGCTGCGCTGCGCGACCACCGGCTGCCGGCCGGCGAGCTGGTGATCGAGGTGGCCCGGATGGGCCCGGACGCCCTCGCCGACGAACTCGGCCGCCGCCTGGCCGCACTGCGCCGGCTCGGGGTCGCCACCGTCCTGGCCGGTTACGGCGCCGGCAGCGGCTCGCTGGGCGCCCTCGCCCGGCTGCCGCTGGACGGCCTCAAGCTGGACCGCTCCCTCGTGCAGGACCTCGGCGAGTCCGCGCTCAGCCGCACCCTGGCCGGGCACGCGCTGCGCCTCGGCCGCGACCTCGGGCTGCTCACCGGCGCCGAGGGGGTGGACCTGCCCCGGCAGATCGCCGCCCTGCAGGAGCTCGGCTGCCGCCAGGGCCAGGGATCGGCCTTCGCGCCGCCGCTCGACGAGCCCCGGCTGCGCCGCGCCCTGGTGCGCCGCGGATACCCCCTCCCGAGACCGCTCGGCTCGCTCTCGGCCCGCCGGGCGTACCTGGCCGCGGACACCCGGACGAGTGGCCGCGGGGAGTCTCAGGGAGGGCGTGTCGTACATCACCACGGGGCCTCCGACCTGCCCGAACACCGGGCCGTGACAGGTCCGGGAGCCGGTCCGCATGGCGAGACGGCCGTCCCACCTGCTTGACACGCGCCCCCGAACGGGAGGAAGGTCGTTGCCATGCGCACCCGAATTCTCGTACTTGGCGGGCGCGTCGGCTGAGCGGGCACGCACGCCCCGCTTGTGACAGACCGACGCGCCACCCCTCGCATGCCCTTGGCACGAGGGGTTTTTTGTTGCACTGACGCTGTTCCACCCACGCAAGACCCCTGGCCGCAACTGCTCCGCGAACCCCACGGAAACGGGGAAAAGCGGGACGATTGAGGCAGAGCCGGCGATCGGCCCGAACCGGGACCCCACCCTCGAAGCACCTGGGGCCCGCACCACAGGGCCGGCAAAACCCGAGAAGAGACAGGTAGATGACCGAGCACGCCGCATCCCCCCGCCGCGGGGACAACCCGGCCGCCCACGCTCCCGCTCCCCAGCACGTCGTCGAGACCATGACCGGCGCCCAGTCGCTCATCCGCTCGCTCGAAGCCGTGGGCGCGGACACCGTGTTCGGCATCCCGGGCGGGGCCATCCTGCCCGCCTACGACCCGCTGATGGACTCGGCCAAGGTGCGTCACATCCTGGTGCGCCACGAGCAGGGCGCCGGGCACGCCGCCACCGGCTACGCCCAGGCCACCGGCAAGGTCGGGGTCTGCATGGCCACCTCGGGTCCGGGCGCCACCAACCTCGTCACCCCGATCGCCGACGCCTACATGGACTCCGTCCCGATCGTCGCGATCACCGGCCAGGTCGCCTCCAAGGCGATCGGCACCGACGCCTTCCAGGAGGCGGACATCTGCGGCATCACGATGCCGATCACCAAGCACAACTACCTGGTCACCGACCCCGCCGAGATCCCCCGGGTGATCGCCGAGGCGTTCCACATCGCCGCCACCGGCCGCCCCGGCCCGGTCCTGGTCGACATCGCCAAGGACGCCCTCCAGGCCACCACGACCTTCCGCTGGCCGGTCGAGACCTCGCTGCCCGGCTACCGCCCGGTCACCAAGCCGCACGCCAAGCAGATCCGCGAGGCCGCGAAGATGCTGGTGGGCGCCAAGCGCCCGGTGCTGTACGTCGGCGGCGGCGTGATCAAGGCGCAGGCCACCGCCGAGCTGCGGATCCTGGCCGAGCTGACCGGCGCCCCGGTCGTCACCACCCTGATGGCGCTCGGCGCCTTCCCCGACAGCCACCCGCAGCACCTGGGCATGCCCGGCATGCACGGCAGCGTCCCGGCCGTCACCGCGCTGCAGAAGGCGGACCTGCTGTTCACCCTCGGTGCGCGCTTCGACGACCGCGTCACCGGCAAGCTGGACGGCTTCGCCCCGTACGCCAAGGTCGTCCACGCGGACATCGACCCGGCCGAGATCGGCAAGAACCGCCCGGCCGACGTGCCGATCGTCGGCGACGCCCGCGAGGTGCTGGCCGACCTGATCGTCGCCGTCCAGGCCGAGTTCGACGCCGGCCACAAGGGCGACTACAGCGAGTGGTGGCAGAAGCTCGACGAGTGGAAGAAGACCTACCCGCTGGGCTACGAGCCCGCCCCCGCCGGGGAGCTCTCGCCGCAGCAGGTCATCGAGCGGATTGGCCGGATCGTCGGCCCGGACGCCATCTACGCCGCGGGCGTCGGCCAGCACCAGATGTGGAGCTCGCAGTTCATCCGCTTCGAGAAGCCGGCCACCTGGCTGAACTCGGGCGGTGCGGGCACCATGGGCTACGCGGTCCCGGCCGCGATGGGCGCCAAGGCGGGCCGTCCGGAGGCCGTGGTCTGGGCGATCGACGGCGACGGCTGCTTCCAGATGACCAACCAGGAGCTGGTCACCTGCGCCCTGAACGGCATCCCGATCAAGGTCGCGGTCATCAACAACGGTTCGCTGGGCATGGTCCGCCAGTGGCAGACGCTGTTCTACAACCAGCGCTACTCCAACACCGTGCTGCACGCCGGCCCCGGGCACGACGGCGTCGAGCCGCCGGAGCAGGGCGGCACCCGGATCCCCGACTTCGTCAAGCTGTCCGAGGCGATGGGCTGCGTCGGGCTGCGCTGCGAGCGCCCCGAGGACCTGGATGCGGTCATCGAGCAGGCGATGGCGATCGACGACCGCCCGGTCGTCATCGACTTCATCGTCCACCAGGACGCCATGGTCTGGCCGATGGTCGCGGCCGGAACCAACAACGACGAGATCCAGTTCGCCAAGGGCATCCGCCCCGACTTCGGCGACGACCTCGACTGACGCCCCGCCCTCCCGTCGCCCACCGCCACCCTTCTCGGGACCGGCTTCGCCGGACCCCCCTCGTGCGCCTGAGGAACGACATGTCCAAGCACACCCTCTCCGTCCTGGTCGAGAACAAGCCCGGCGTGCTCGCCCGCATCGCCTCGCTGTTCTCCCGTCGGGGCTTCAACATCGACTCCCTCGCCGTCGGCCCGACCGAGCATCCGGACGTGTCCCGGATGACGATCGTGGTCAACGTCGAGGACCTCCCGCTGGAACAGGTCACCAAGCAGCTCAACAAGCTCGTGAACGTGATAAAGATCGTCGAACTCGACCAGGCCGCTGCGATCCAGCGGGAACTGGTCCTGGTGAAGGTCCGCGCCGACAACGAGACCCGGTCGCAGATCGTCGAGATCGTCCAGCTGTTCCGTGCCAAGACCGTCGACGTGTCGCCCGATGCGGTGACCATCGAGGCCACCGGCAGTTCGGACAAGCTGGAGGCCATGCTCCGGATGCTGGAGCCGTACGGCATCAAGGAACTGGTCCAGTCCGGCCTGGTCGCCATCGGGCGCGGTGCCCGTTCGATCACCGATCGTTCGCTCCGCGCCCTGGACCGCAGCGCGTAACCGGCGTTTCTCACACGCTGAACAAAGACCCCACACCCCGCCGGGTGCGAATACGGTAGGCACCGCGTACCCGGCACCCATCACGCAAGGAGATGTGCCCCCGTGGCCGAGCTGTTCTACGAAGACGACGCCGACCTGTCCATCATCCAGGGCCGCAAGGTCGCGGTCATCGGCTACGGGAGCCAGGGCCACGCCCACGCGCTGTCCCTGCGCGACTCCGGCGCCGACGTCCGCGTCGGCCTCAAGCCCGAGTCCAAGTCCCGTGCCAAGGCCGAGGAGGCCGGCCTGCGCGTGGTCACCCCGGCCGAGGCCGCGGCCGAGGCCGACGTCATCATGATCCTGGTGCCGGACCCGATCCAGGCCGACGTCTACGAGGCGGACATCGCCCCGCACCTGAAGGCCGGCGACGCCCTGTTCTTCGGCCACGGCCTGAACATCCGCTTCGGCTTCATCAAGCCCCCGGCGGACGTCGACGTCTGCATGGTCGCCCCGAAGGGCCCGGGCCACCTGGTCCGCCGCCAGTACGAGGAGGGCCGCGGCGTCCCCGCGATCGTCGCGGTCGAGCAGGACGCGACCGGCAACGCCTTCGCCCTGGCGCTGTCCTACGCCAAGGGCCTCGGCGCCACCAAGGCCGGCGTCATCAAGACCACCTTCACCGAGGAGACCGAGACCGACCTGTTCGGTGAGCAGGCCGTCCTCTGCGGTGGCACCGCCGCCCTGGTGAAGGCCGGGTTCGAGACCCTGGTCGAGGCCGGCTACCAGCCGGAGATCGCCTACTTCGAGTGCCTGCACGAGCTGAAGCTCATCGTCGACCTGATGTACGAGGGCGGCCTGGAGAAGATGCGCTGGTCGGTCTCCGAGACCGCCGAGTGGGGCGACTACGTCACCGGCCCGCGCATCATCACCGACGCCACCAAGGCCGAGATGAAGAAGGTCCTCGCCGAGATCCAGGACGGCACCTTCGCCAACACCTGGATCGCCGAGTACAAGGCCGGTCTGCCCAAGTACAACGAGTACAAGAAGGCCGACGAGGACCACCTGCTGGAGACCACCGGCAAGAAGCTGCGCTCGCTGATGAGCTGGGTCAACGAGAAGGCCTGACCCGGCCCGGGGTCTGCCCCGTTCCGCAACTCCCTTGTACAAGTAGGCTGCTCCCGTCCGGGTGATTTCGCCGGACGGGAGCAGCCTCGTACTCCGCCCGTCGATACACTTCCGAGTGCGCGTCAGGCCCACAGCGTCGTGCGTCTACCTACGCGGCATGCCACCTTCCCCCGCCCTCCACGCCACCGCCGTGCCCGGGGGAACCGGACAGTTAAGGACACACTGTCGTGAGCACTGCTAACAACACTGTGAGAACCGGCGTCGTACTGATCGCCGAGGAGCTGTCGCCCGCCACCGTCGACGCCCTCGGCCCCGACTTCGAGATCCGCCACTGCAACGGTGCCGACCGCACCGAGCTGCTCACCGCGATCGCCGACGTCGACGCGATCCTGATCCGCTCGGCGACCAAGGTCGACGCCGAGGCGCTGGCCGCCGCCCGCAGGCTGAAGGTCGTCGCCCGCGCCGGCGTCGGTCTCGACAACGTGGACGTGGCCGCCGCCACCAAGGCAGGCGTGATGGTCGTCAACGCGCCGACCTCCAACATCGTCACCGCCGCCGAGCTCGCCTGCGGCCTGCTGATCTCCGTCGCCCGCAACATCGCGCCGGCCAACGCCGCGCTCAAGCAGGGCGAGTGGAAGCGCAACAAGTACACCGGCGTCGAGCTGAGCGAGAAGGTCCTCGGCGTCGTCGGCCTCGGCCGGATCGGCGTCCTGGTCGCGCAGCGGATGTCCGCGTTCGGCATGAAGATCGTCGCGTACGACCCCTACATCCAGGCCGCCCGCGCCGCGCAGATGGGCGTCAAGCTGGTCTCGCTCGAAGAGCTGCTGGAGGTCTCGGACTTCATCACCGTCCACCTCCCGAAGACCCCCGAGACGATCGGCCTGATCGGCGACGAGGCGCTGCACAAGGTCAAGCCCACCGTGCGCATCGTCAACGCCGCCCGTGGCGGCATCGTCGACGAGGAGGCGCTCGCGAGCGCCCTGCGCGACGGCCGGGTGGCCGGCGCCGGCCTCGACGTGTACGCGAAGGAGCCGTGCACCGACTCCCCGCTGTTCGCCTTCGACAACGTGGTCGCCACCCCGCACCTCGGCGCCTCCACCGACGAGGCGCAGGAGAAGGCCGGCATCGCCGTCGCCAGGTCGGTGCGCCTCGCGCTGGCCGGCGAGCTGGTGCCGGACGCCGTCAACGTCCAGGGCGGCGTGATCGCCGAGGACGTGCGCCCGGGCCTGCCGCTCGCGGAGAAGCTCGGCCGGATCTTCACCGCGCTGGCCGGCGAGGTCGCCGTGCGGCTCGACGTCGAGGTCCGCGGCGAGATCACCCAGCACGACGTCAAGGTGCTCGAACTGTCCGCGCTGAAGGGCGTGTTCGAGGACGTCGTGGCGGAGACGGTGTCCTACGTCAACGCCCCGCTGTTCGCCCAGGAGCGCGGTGTCGAGGTGCGCCTGACCACCTCCAGCGAGAGCCCCGAGCACCGCAACGTCATCACCGTCCGCGGCACGCTCGCCGACGGCGAGGAGATCGCCATCTCCGGCACGCTGGCCGGCCCGAAGCAGACCCAGAAGATCGTCGGCGTGGACGCCTTCGACGTGGACGTCGCGCTCACCGACCACATGGCCTTCTTCAAGTACGAGGACCGCCCGGGCGTCGTCGGCGTCCTCGGCAAGCACCTCGGCGACGCCGGCATCAACATCGCCGGCATGCAGGTCGCCCGGGACGGCGGCGGCGCGCTCGCGTCCCTCACCGTGGACAGCGAGATCCCGCAGGACGTGCTGTCGGCGATCGCCGCCGAGATCGGCGCCCGCTTCGCGCGGTCGGTCGACCTGGGCTGACCCTCCCGAGGCTCCGTACCGGGCCCGGACCTCCGTTTCGACGGTGGTCCGGGCCCGGTTGCGTGCGTGCGGGTGACTCCCGTCTCAGATACTAGGAAATCCAAGTATTCGTGCAGACACGGCCGGGCCGGGGTCGTACCGTGGAAGAGCCATACGGTGTGCCGCCCCTGTAGCCAGGGCGCGCGGCCCGTGTGTGCGTGCGCCTTCACGGGCAGGCGACCCCTGCCTCTGCGCGTACCCCTCCCCTCACCATGTCGTGCTTTTGCGCGCCGCTTCCAAGGAGTCCGGTATGCCTTCCACCGCCGACCGCCACGCCTCTCCCGCCCCCGCCGCCACCCCCGTCCGCGCCCCGCGCCGCCGCCGGTCCGCCGAGCGGAACCCCTTCGCCGCCGCCGCGCTGCAGCGCTCGCTGGACCGCCGCGACAACGGCGGTGCGACCGGCCACCTCTGACCGGCGGGGCCGTCCGGGCGTTCATCTGCCAACTGGGCCGGACGGGCTGACGGACGGTCACCCGGGAGAGTGCACCTTGCCTCCGTCCGGGGGACGGTGCTCGCACCGGCCGACGCGATCATCCTAATTTGGGGCCCCCGGAAGGGTGATCGACGCCCGCGCGGGCGGGCGTCAGCGACCTCCTCGGTGTGCGGATCCGTCCCCCTTGCCGGGGGAGAGGGCCCACGTGCGTCTGCCAACCGTCCGCCGTTCGCTCGCCCGGATCGGCGTCACCCTGACCCTGCTGGTCGGCCCGGCCGCGCTCGCCGCCGCGCCGGCCGGCGGCAGTCCGCCGACGGACCCGCCCGGGTCCGACCGCGCGGCGTCCGTCCTGCTCGAACTCGGCACCGAGGCGGCCGGCCCCGCCTGGCGGCGCGCCGCCAACGACTCCCGGCGGGCCCGGCGCTCCCCCGAGGAGGTCCACCGGGCGGCCGCCCGGGCCGGCGCCGACCAGCGGGCCAGGGCCGGCGACGCGCTGGACCGGGCCGCCGCGGCCGTCCACCGGGCCGTGCCCGCCGCCCGCGAGCTGTACCGCACCCGCACCCTGCTCACCGGCCTCGCGGTCACCGCGCCCGCCGACCGGCTGGCCGCGCTGCGGGCGCTGCCCGGCGTCCGGGCCGTCCACCCGATCGTCCGCAAGCAGCGTGACAACGCGTACTCCGTTCCGCTGACCGGCGCCCCACAGGTGTGGGAGGCCGCCGCGAGCGGGACCGGGAGCGACGGCAACACCGGCAAGGGCGTGCGGATCGGCGTCATCGACAGCGGGATCGACTACACCCACGCGGACTTCGGCGGCCCCGGCACCGAGGCCGCCTACCGGTCGGTCGAGCGCGGCAAGCCCGCCCCGGCCGCGCTGTTCCCCACCGCCAAGGTGATCGGCGGCAAGGACCTGGTCGGCGACGACTACGACCCGGACCCGTCCTCCCCGCACCACCAGCCGGTGCCGCACCCCAGCGACAACCCCATCGACTGCGACCGCAACGGCCACGGCACCCACGTCGCCGGCACCGCGGCCGGTCTCGGCGTCACCGCCGACGGCCGCACCTACACCGGGCCCTACCGGGCCGGCCTCGACCCGGCCGGCTTCAGGATCGGCCCCGGCGCGGCCCCCGGCGCCCAGCTGTACGCGATCCGGGTGTTCGGCTGCGAGGGCTCCACCGACCGCCTCGCCCAGGCCCTCGACCTCGCCGCCGACCCCAACGGCGACGGCGACCTCGGCGACCGCCTCGACGTCGTCAACCTCTCGCTCGGCAGCCGCTTCGGCAGCCCCGACGACGCCGACGCGGTGGCCGTCGACCACCTGGCCGCGCTCGGCACCGTCGTGGTCGCCGCCGCCGGCAACGAGGGGGACGTCTACGGCATCAGCGGCAGCCCCGGCACCGCCGCCCGGGCCATCGCCGTGGCCGCCTCCGTGCACGGGCACGCCGACACCGACGGCATCACCGTGCTCGCCCCGGCCGACCTCGCCGGCGCCGTCCCCGCCCACTGGAGCGAGCGCTACCAGGGCTGGTCCACCGCCGACGTGCACGGCCGACTCGCCCTGCCCGCCGACCAGTCGGACGGCTGTACCGCGTTCAGCGCGGCCGACCGGCAGCGGCTCGCGGGCAAGGTCGCGGTGCTGGCCTGGGCCACCCGCGAGTCCGAGCGGGCCTGCAACTCCGGCCCGCGCGCCGACCACGCCGCCGACGCGGGCGCGATCGGCGCCCTCTACGCCGCCGACAGCGACCACCTGCCCGAGATCGCCGGCAACGACCGCATCCCCGTCGCCCTGCTGGCCCGCGCCGACGGCGAGCGGCTCCGCCGGGCCGCCGCGGCCGGCGGGGCCGAGGTCCGGCTGGCCGCCCCCGGCAACTCGCTGCACGGCTCGGTCTCCCAGCTCCAGCCCGAACGGGCCGACACCCTCACCGACTTCACCTCGCGCGGCATCGGCCTGCCCGGTGTCGTCAAGCCCGACCTCGCGGCCCCCGGCGAGAGCATCTGGTCCGCGCTCGCCGGCAGCGGCAGCGGCGGCCAGCGCGAGGACGGCACCTCGATGGCCACACCGCACGTGGCCGGGCTCGCCGCCCTCGTCCGCGCCGCCCACCCGGACTGGCCGGTCGAGGAGGTCAAGGCGGCGCTGATGAACACCTCCGTCGACACCCGCCTCGACGCGGACCGCGGCAGCCCGGTCTACGGCCCCGAGCGCACCGGCGCCGGCCGGGCCGCGGTCGACCGGGCCGTGCGCACCCCGGCCGTCGCCTACGCCTCCGGGGACGGCGCGGTCGAGGGCTCCGTCGGCGTCTCCTTCGGGCCGGTCGAGGTCGGCGGCCCGACGGCGCTGCGGCGCGAGATCGAGGTGCGCAACCACTCGGCGGCGCCGCTGAGCTACCGCACCGGGTACGCGGCGGCCACCGAACTGCCCGGCGCCCACTACGAGGTGGCGCCGGAGCAGGTCGACGTCCCGGCGGGCGGCACCGCGCACGTCCGGGTGACGCTCAGCGTCCCCGGAGAGCTGGGACGCGCGCCGGACCCGACCCTCGACGCCGTCCAGGGCGGCAAGGCGCGCTCCTACCGGGGCGAGCTCTCCGGACGCGTCCTGCTCAGCCCCGTCACCGACCCGGCCCTGCCCGAGCTGCGGGTCCCGGTGTTCGCGGCCCCGCGGCCCGCCACCGGCCTCAGCGCCTCCGCCCCGGTGCGCACCGCCCGGGACGGCACCCTGCTGGTGCTCGGCGGGAGCAGCGCCCCCGGGGACCGGCCGGGACTCGTCAGCGCCTTCGCCCTCGGCGGCGAGGGCGCCCGCTGGGCCGACTGCCCGCCCGGCGGCGGCGCCGGGCTGCGGCCCGGCTCGGGCATCGTGCCCGAGAAGTCGGGCGGGGACGCGCCGGCGCCGGAGGACGTGTGCGTCGAACACCCCGGTGACCGGGCGGCGAACCTGCGGGCCGTCGGCGCCGCCGCGGACTCCGGGACGCTCTACTTCGGTGCCCGGCTCTGGGCTCCCGCCACGACGCCCGTCGGCCTCTACGGGGTCCGGGTCTCGCTGGACACCGACGGGGACGGCGTCGCCGACGTGATCGTGAAGGCCGACCGGGAGCGCGGCAGCGACGTGCTGGTCGCCCGCGCGCTCGACGCCCGCACCGGCGCCGAGTTGGACGTCCAGCCGCTCAACGCCCGCTGGGGCGACGTCGACACCGCCCTGCTGGACAGCGAGGTGCTGGTCCTGCCGGTGCGGATCGCGGCCCTCCCGGGGGTCAAGGAGGGCCACAGCGTGGTGCGGTACGGCGTGTGGACCGGCCCGGCCGTCCAGGGCAAGCCGGACCCGGCCGACGCCTTCGGGTCGATCGGCCTGCGGGGCGTGCGGCCGACCGTCGCGGTCGACGTGCTCCACCCGGCCGTCACGGTCCGGGCCGGGATCGCGGGACCGGCCGCCATCGCGGCCCCGGCGCGGCCCGGCACCGTCCTCGACGTCCACCGGGCGGCGGGCGACACGTCCTCGGTCCTGCTGCTCCACCACTTCAACCCGGGCGCCCGGCGGGCGGAGGTGGTCGTGCTTCCCTGACCCCCGGACGGAAGGAGGGGCGGCCCGCACGACACGCGCGGGCCGCCCCTCCGCGTGCCGTCAGCCGGCCTGTGCCGCGCGGGCCTCCCGGCGGCGGACGCGGCGCGGGGTGTGCGGCGGGCGGCGGCGGGAGACGCGGGTGAAGACGGCGACCAGGGCGAGGGCCGCCGTGGTCGCGGACGTGACGACCAGGCCCTCGGTGAGGCCGGGCGGCCGGAACGCGCACGTGACGCGGTCCGCCCCCGCCCCCAGCGGGACGCCGATCATGCCCAGGACCGGTGTGGGCTCCGCGGGCCGGCCGCCGCCGGCCGCGCAGGTCCACCCCTCGGTGGCCGGGACGGACACCAGCGCCGTGCCCGTCGAGCCGGCCGGGAGGACGGCGGTGAGCGCGTGGCCGCCGGCCGTCACCCGGGTCGCGCCGGTCGCCGTCAGCCGGGCCACGGCCGCCTCCAGGGCGCCCGGCCGCAGGCAGCCGATCGGGCGGGCCGGGACCTGGCTCACCCCGTCGGACCGCAGCGCCACCCGGACCAGCCCGTCGGCCGGGACCGGCCCCAGCCGGTGGACCGGGACGGCGGTGGTCGGCTGGTCGCCCTCGCTGCGGTAGGTGGTGCCGAGGCCGCTGACCGTGCCCCGGTACCAGACGCCGTGGAAGAACGCCGTCCCGCCGGGCGTGCACGCCGCCGTGAACTCCGTCGCCGCGCCCCCGCCCGGCAGCGACCAGCCGCTGCTGCCGTGCGGCGTCGGCGCCGGGCCGCCCGCCGGGACGGGCACCGGAGCGTCGTACACCGGGCCGCCGAGCAGCGACTCCTGCCGCGACCACACCGAGGTGGTGTCCACCCGGTGGCCCGCCGGCAGCACGGTGACCAGCGGCGGCGCGGCGGCCCGGCCGGGGGCGAAGCCGTCCGGCGGGGGGCCGTCGTCCAGGTGGGCGCGGACGGCGAACAGCGCCTGCCCGACCGGGTCGGTGACGCTGCCGGTGCTCCGCCCGCCCGCCGTCCAGCCCGCGCCGAGGTCGTGCAGGAGCAGGGCAGCGACGGTCGGCAGGTAGCCGCTGAAGTAGCCGCCGCCCTGGCCGTCGAGGAGCAGCGGGTCGTTGGGGGTGAAGGCGTGCGGGCCCGGGTCGCTGCGCCCGGCGGGCCAGTCCGCGGCCCGGCGCACCGCCGCGTGGGCGGCCCGCACCGCCGTGCCGGAGGCCGTCCCCTCCGGGCCGGGGGCCAGCGCCGCGTAGCCGGACCAGACGGCGTTGCCGAGCACCGCGCCGCCCAGCACCCAGGTGAGGGCGGCGCCGGCCCGCCGGTCGGCGTGCCACCGCTCCGACGCCCACAGCGCGGTGAGCAGCACCGCCCCGCCGACCGCCAGCAGCAGCCAGGTGGACGTCCGCACGGAGTGCCGGCCCGCCGCCAGTCCGGCGATCACCGCGATCACGGCGGCCCCGCCGAGCAGCGCGGGCAGGTCCGGCCGGTGCGCCAGCGACACCCAGGCGGCCAGCACCAGCAGCCCGCTCAGCGCGAACGCCACCCGGTACGGCCCGCCGGCCGGGATCGCCAGGCCGTGCCAGACCAGCACCGTCGGCGTCCAGACGAAGCTCAGCACCACCAGCGCCAGCGCGCCGCACCACACCGCCCGCTCGCGCACCCGCACCCGCCGGTTGAACGGCAGCCCGCACACCAGCAGCAGCCCGAACAGGCCGATGGCGAC
Source organism: Kitasatospora sp. NPDC057936 (assembly GCF_042887525.1). Lineage (NCBI taxonomy): Bacteria > Bacillati > Actinomycetota > Actinomycetes > Kitasatosporales > Streptomycetaceae > Kitasatospora > Kitasatospora sp. NPDC057936. Next base: position 6,147 of record NZ_JBHVPD010000015.1, on the reverse strand, counting down.
GTCCGGCAGCGGGGCGCCGCCGTGCGTGCCGGGCAGCAGCTGCGCGAGGTGCCCGCCGAAGCCGTCCGGGCCGAGCGGCTCCACGGGCGACTCCGGCTGGGCGGCGCGGGCGGCCCGGACGGCGACGAACAGGACGGGGGAGGCGAGCAGGACCCCGGCGACGGCCATCGTGACGGCCCGGCCGGTCGTGCGGACGCGGTGGCGGAACGGCCGGGGGGTCGCCAGCAGCCGCACGGCGAGCACGAGTCCGGCGGTGATGGTGGCCATCGCGGCGGTGTAGAGGTTGCCGGCCCAGGCGAGCGCGACGCACAGCGAGCCGAGCACCCAGTGGCGCTCGTGCAGGCACCAGTCGCCGGCCAGGCACAGCAGCGGCAGTGAGACCAGGCCCCACAGCCAGTGCGGCGCCGCCCCGCCGACGGCCAGCACCCAGGCGCAGAGCCCGTACCCGACGGCGGTGAGCGCGCGCAGCCGGCGCGGGCCCGGGTGCAGCCGGCCGAGGACGTGCGTCATCAGGGCGGTGCCCAGGCCGATGCTCGCGAGGGTGACGAGGAGGACCGCGAGGTGCCCCTGGTCGCGGGGGAGGAGTGCGGCGGGCCAGGAGAACGGGTTCATCAGGTACGCGAAGAAGTCGGCGAGGAACGGCACCCCGTACCCGCTGTTCCAGTTGAACAGGAGGTCCCCGGCGGCGCGCCCGTGCACGAGGTCCCACAGGTGGGCGTGGAACGGCACCGCGAGGTCGTCCGCCCCGGGCGGCCAGCCCCCGCGCAGCCCGGCGGCCAGCGCGTACCCACCCATCGCGAGCCCGCCCGCCCCCGCACAGACCCCGCCCTCCCGCCGCCACCCAGCCCGCACGCTGCGCCCCGCTCTACGAGGAATCCCGATCTCCGCCACAGTAAGTGCGCCCCCAGCGCATTCCCGGGCGTACGCGCTCCTTCGAACGGGTGGTGTGGAAGCAGCCTCGGGGCCAGTTCTGCCAAGGTTTTCCCGTGCACAAGGAGATGGATCTCGATGACATGCCGGAGTGGCTTCGCCCTCCCGCCACGGGCCACACCGCCGACGACCTTGATCGGCTCGAAAATCTCCCTCCACACACGGAGTTGCTCTTCGGAAGCCTGATCTTCTCGTCGCGCCAGACGATGTTCCACTCAAGGACGATCAGCACCTTGGAACGGCAGCTGGAGGACCAGGCGCCGGAGGGCTGGGAGATCTGGGGCCGGATGGGATTGAAGCTTGACGCCCGGAACCGACCGGAGCCGGACGTGATGGTGGTGGACGCCAGGGCGGACACTGGCCCCGACCAGACGTTCTGTCTCGCGCAGGACGTCCTGCTGGTGGTCGAAGTGGTTGAGGAGGAATCGGCGGAGCGCGATCGTGAGCTCAAGCCGCGCAAGTACGCGAACGCCGGTATCCGGTATTTCTGGCGGGTCGAGTACGAGCAGGACCGCCCGGTCGTCCACACCTACGAGTTGGACCTGGCGTCGAGTGACTACGTTCCGACCGGGGTTTTTCCCGACCGCCTGGTGACGAGACGGCCGTTTCCTCTCGACCTCACCCTGACGCGTCCGGATCGTGGACGCGAGGTGTCAGCCCCTGGGACACCGGAGTAGGGTCCGAGCATGTCTCGCACGATTCGTCTCGCAGTTGTTCCCGGTGACGGCATCGGCCAGGAAGTCGTGGCCGAAGGGCTCAAGGTCCTCAGGGCCGTGCTTCCCGCCGAGGTGAAGCTGGAGACCACCGAGTACGACCTCGGCGCCCGGCGCTACCACCGGACCGGGGAGACGCTGCCGGACGAGGTCCTCGCGGAGCTGAAGGGCCACGACGCGATCCTGCTCGGCGCCATCGGGGACCCGAGCGTCCCGTCGGGCGTGCTGGAGCGGGGGCTGCTGCTGAAGCTGCGGTTCGCCTTCGACCACCACATCAACCTGCGGCCGGGCCGGCTGTTCCCGGGCGTCGCGTCGCCGCTGGCGGGGCAGCCCGAGATCGACTTCGTGGTCGTCCGCGAGGGCACCGAGGGCCCGTACGTCGGCAACGGCGGCTCGCTGCGCACCGGCACCGAGCACGAGGTGGCCACCGAGGTCAGCCTGAACACCGCCTTCGGCATCGAGCGCGTGGTGCGCGACGCCTACCGGCGGGCGCAGGCGCGGCCGCGCAAGAAGCTCACCCTGGTCCACAAGAACAACGTGTTGGTGCACGCCGGCCACCTGTGGACGCGGATCTTCGCCGAGGTCGGCGCGGAGTTCCCCGAGGTCACCACCGACTACCTGCACGTCGACGCGGCGACCATCTTCTTCGTCACCCAGCCGGAGCGCTTCGACGTCATCGTCACCGACAACCTGTTCGGCGACATCCTGACCGACCTGGCCGCCGCCGTGACCGGCGGGATCGGCCTGGCCGCGAGCGGCAACATCAACCCGGGCGGGGAGTTCCCGTCGATGTTCGAGCCGGTGCACGGCTCCGCGCCGGACATCGCGGGCCAGGGCAAGGCCGACCCGACGGCCACCGTGCTGTCGGTCGCGATGCTGCTGGACCACCTGGGCCTGGCCGCCGAGGCCGCCCGGGTCGAGGCCGCGGTCGCCGCGGATCTGACCGAGCGCTCCGGCACCCGCACCACCTCCCAGGTCGGCGACGCGCTCGCCGCCCGAGTATCCGGCTGAGGGGGCCGGATCCGACCAGCGGAGTTCCGGCCGATTACGGGCCGCGACCCCCACAAGGGAATCCGGCCGCGGGGCCGGACCACATAACCGCAGCTTGCAGCTTCCCAAGCGGCAGGCGACTGTTCGGCACGGCCCTCTGGATGCGAGTATCGACAGTGGGCCGTGCCGTTGTGCGTGTGTTCGGGCGTTCACCCGCCCGCAGCGACGCTCAGCCGGCGGTGGCGGCCCGAACCAACCCCACGGTGAAGGACACACAGCCATGAGCACGCCCACCCAGGCGCCCATCACGTTCGACCTCAAGCCCTCCGCCAACCCGCTGTCCGACGCGGAGCGCGAGGCCCGGCTGACCAACCCCGGGTTCGGTCGCGTCTTCACCGACCACATGGTCACCGTCCGCTGGACCGAGGGCCGGGGCTGGCACGACGCCCAGCTGGCGCCGTACGCGCCGCTGGAGATCGACCCGGCGAACATGACCCTGCACTACGGCCAGGCGATCTTCGAGGGCCTGAAGGCCTACCGCCAGGCCGACGGCTCGATCTCCACCTTCCGCCCGGAGGCCAACGCCGCCCGCTTCCAGGCCTCGGCCCGCCGCCTGGCCATGCCGGAGCTGCCGGTCGAGACCTTCGTCGAGGCCGTCGAGCTGCTGGTCCAGCAGGAGCAGGCCTGGGTGCCGAACGAGCCCGAGCAGAGCTTGTACCTGCGGCCGTTCATGTTCGCCACCGAGGTCGGCCTGGGCGTGCGCCCGGCGAACTCCTACCTGTTCATGATCATCGCCTCCCCGGCCGGCGCGTACTTCCCGGGCGGCGTCAAGCCGGTCTCGGTCTGGCTGTCCAAGGAGTACGTCCGGGCCGCCCCCGGCGGCACCGGCGCCGCCAAGTGCGCCGGCAACTACGCCGCGTCGCTGGTCGCCCAGGCCCAGGCCGCCGAGAAGGGCTGCGACCAGGTGGTCTGGCTCGACGCCGCCGAGCACCGGTGGGTCGAGGAGATGGGCGGCATGAACCTGTACTTCGTCTTCGGCGAGGGCGAGGACGCGAAGATCGTCACGCCGGAGCTGTCCGGCGCCCTGCTGCCCGGCATCACCCGCGACTCGCTGCTGACCCTGGCCGCCGACCTCGGCTACGCCGTCGAGGAGCGGAAGATCTCCACCGACGAGTGGCAGCAGGCCAACGCCGACGGCACCCTCACCGAGGTCTTCGCGTGCGGCACCGCCGCCGTCATCACCCCGGTCGGCTCGGTCAAGTCCGCCGCCGCCGACTGGACGGTCGGCACCGGCGAGCCCGGCCCGGTCACCATGGAGCTGCGCAAGGCCCTGCTCGCCATCCAGGGCGGCCAGAGCCCCGACACCCACGGCTGGCTGCACAAGATCGTCTGATCTCCGCTCCCGCCCCACCGCCTCCGGCCCGCACCGTTTCGCATCGCGAGACGTGCGGGCCGGACCGCGGAGGGTGTGCCAGACTGCCAGCGTGTCCTCGCTGTCGCTGATTATTAGCAGCAGGCGCGCCGGTCCGCAGTGACCGCTCCCGCACGACCCGATGCGGAGCGACCACCAGCGTCCAGACCCGCGCGCAGACCTCTCGCACCCGCGAGGGGTCTTTTTGTTTCCCGGACCGGCCGAGAGCCCCCACGAAGGGCTCGGGGACACCGGGGCCGCGCGCGGGATGCTGGACAGTGGAGCCGGGACGACGAACCGGCAGAGCAGTACGAAACCTCCCCGAACGGAGAACCAGGGGTCATGACCGAGGTCACCCGTACCGACGACAGCTTCCACGTGTTCGACACCACCCTGCGCGACGGCGCGCAGCGGGAGGGCATCAACCTCACGGTGGCCGACAAGCTGGCCATTGCCCGGCACCTGGACGACTTCGGGGTGGGGTTCATCGAGGGCGGCTGGCCCGGGGCCAACCCGCGCGACACGGAGTTCTTCGCCCGCGCCGCCGCCGAGCTCACGCTCGAACACGCGCAACTGGTCGCCTTCGGCGCCACCCGCCGGGCGGGCGGCCGGGCCGCCGACGACCCGCAGCTGGCGGCGCTCGTCACCTCCGGCGCCCCCGTCGTCACCCTGGTCGCGAAGGCGCACGACCGGCACGTCGAACTGGCCCTGCGCACCACCCTGGACGAGAACCTGGAGATGATCCGGGACAGCGTCGAGTTCCTGCGGGCCGCGGACCGCCGGGTGTTCATCGACTGCGAGCACTTCTTCGACGGCTACCGGGCCAACCGCGACTACGCGCTCGACGTCGTCCGCACCGCGCACCGCGCCGGGGCCGACGTGGTCGTGCTGTGCGACACCAACGGCGGCATGCTGCCGGCCGGCGTGCGCGACATCGTCGCCGACGTGATCGCCTCGACCGGTGCCCGGATCGGCATCCACGCCCAGGACGACACCGGCTGCGCCGTCGCCAACACCCTGGCCGCGGTGGACGCCGGCGCCACCCACGTGCAGTGCACCGCGAACGGCTACGGCGAGCGGGTCGGCAACGCCAACCTGTTCCCGGTGGTGGGCGCGCTGGAGATCAAGTACGACCGCCGGGTGCTGCCCGCGGGTCGGCTCGCCGAGATGACCCGGATCTCGCACGCCATCGCCGAGCTGGTGAACCTGACCCCCGCCACCCACCAGCCGTACGTCGGCTACTCCGCCTTCGCGCACAAGGCCGGGCTGCACGCCTCCGCGATCAAGGTGGACCCGGACCTGTACCAGCACATCGACCCCGAGCTGGTCGGCAACACCATGCGGATGCTGGTCTCCGACATGGCCGGCCGGGCCTCGGTCGAGCTGAAGGGCAAGGAGCTCGGCTACGACCTCTCCACCGACCGAGACCTGGCCGGCCGGGTGGTCGCCAGGGTCAAGGAGCAGGAGAACCTCGGCTACACGTACGAGTCCGCGGACGCCTCATTCGAACTGCTGCTGCGCGACGAGGTGCGCGGCAGCCGGGAGCGCTTCTACACGCTGGAGTCCTGGCGGACCATCAGCGAGCAGGGCCCGAACGGCTTCACGGGCAACGAGGCGACGGTCAAGCTGTGGGCCAAGGGCGTGCGCCGGATCGCCACCGGCGAGGGCAACGGCCCGGTCGACGCGCTGGACAAGGCCCTGCGCACGGCGCTCGAAGGCATCCACCCGCAGCTGGCCAAGCTGGAACTGGTCGACTACAAGGTCCGCATCCTGGAGGGCCAGCACGGCACCGGTTCCAAGACCCGGGTGCTGATCGAGTCCACCGACGGCACGTCGACGTGGTCCACCGTCGGCGTGGCCGACAACGTCGTCGCCGCCTCCTGGCTGGCGCTGGAGGACGCGTACACCTACGGCCTGATCCGGGCGGGCGTGGAGCCCACCGAGTGACGAGCCGTCAACCCGCCCGTGGCCCGCGGAGGTTCGATCCGCGGGCCACGGGCGCGTCGGTTAGCGGAGTCGGGCGAGGAGGGCGTGTTCGACGAGGGTGATGAGGGCGCTCTTGGCGCTGTCGCGGCGGCGGGCGTCGAGGGTGATGACGGGGGT
>NZ_JBHVPD010000014.1:112476-128967 GCF_042887525.1 Kitasatospora sp. NPDC057936 | reverse complement strand
AGCCACCCCCGGCGAACCCCACCCACCCGAAAGCCCACCCCGCACCCCAAGCCCCGCGCAGCGGCCCCCATAAGCCCGCTGTACCCTCCTTCTACAGATGTAGAAGGCAGCACGAAAGGACCAGCCATGAGCAACAACACCGCAGTGGTGGTCGGGGGCGGAATCGGCGGCCTGGCCGCCGCGATCGGGCTCCGGCTGGTGGGGTGGGACGTGACCGTCGTCGAGCGGGCCGCGACCCTCGACGACGCGGGCGCCGGCATCTCCCTGCACGCCAACGGCATGCGCGCACTCGCGACGCTCGGTGTCGCCGACGCCGTCGAGGCCGCGTCGCGGCGCCAGTACACCGGAGGTACGAGGACCCCCGACGGTCGCCGCCTCGCCCTGATGGACGGCGCCGCACTGGAGCGCGAACTGGGCACCCCCATCGTCGGCATCCCGCGGGCCGACCTGCACCGGATCCTCCGCGCCGCGATACCCCCCAGCAACGTCGTGATCGGCTCCGAGGTCACCGAGGTCGCAACCGCCCCCGGTTCCCGGGTCCGGGTGACCTACGACGAAACCACGCTGGAGGCGGACCTCGTCGTGGCCGCCGACGGCATCAACAGCAAGCTGCGCCGCCGTCTGTTCCCGTCCCACCCCGGCCCGGTGTACGCGGGGTCGACGGTCCTGCGGGCCATCACGGACCGCCCGGTCGAGGGTCTGGCCGACGACTTCGCGCTGACCTGGGGCCACGGCGCCGAGTTCGGCCACATCGGGTTCCCGGACGGCCGGGCCGAGTGGCACGCCACGCTCAACGCCCCGGCCGGCCTGCGCTACCGGGACCCGCTCGACGAGATGCGCCGGAGGTTCGCCCGCTGGCACGACCCGATCCCGGCGCTGCTCGCGGCGACCCGCCCCGAGGACGTGCTGCACCACGACGTGAACGAGCTCGTCACACCCGTCCCGTCCTTCGCCGTCGGCCGGATCGCCCTGCTGGGCGACGCGGCCCACGCGATGACACCGCACCTGGGCCAGGGCGCGTGCCAGGCACTGGAAGACGCGGTAACCCTGGCCGCCGCCCTCGGCACCGCCACCGCCCTCGGCACCGCTACCGCCCTCGACACCGCTACCGCCGAAGCCGCCATCACCACCGCACTCACCCGCTACGACGCCGCACGCCGCCCCCGCACCCTGACGGTGGCACGCGACGCCCGACGGGCAGGCAGGATGGGCCAGCAGCTCACCAACCCGGTCGCCGTCGGTCTGCGCAACGCGGCGATCCGGCTCACCCCGCCCGGCGCGATGGTCCGAACGGTGCTGAAGCACGCCGACTGGACCCCGCCCCGCATCACCCCCGCCTCACGCGCCGCGTAGTGCCTCCGGGGCAACCCGCCCCGCCCGGGCTTGACCGGGAAACTGATTAGCCGCCATATTAAACCCATGACGCAGCACCCCGACGCCGGCCACGGCGCCCCCACGCTGGACCAGGCACGCCGCCAGATCGCCCGCTACGGCCTCACGGCCGACCCGCAGGCGGTGCTGGTGGCGGCCAGGCTGATGGCGGCGGGCGCCAGGCTCGGGCAGGCGGGCGAGGTGCACTTCGGCCGGTTCGGACTGTCCACCGGCCGGTACCGGCTGCTGGCCGACCTGGAGGACCACGGCGGCGAGAAGTCGCCGTCCCAGCTCGCGGAGAGCCTCGGCGTCTCGCGGGCGACGGTGACCGGGCTGGTCGACGGACTGGAGCGGGAAGGCCTGGTGGCCCGGCGCCCGTCCATCGAGGACGGGCGGCGCAACGTGGTGATCCTCACCGCGCGGGGGGCGCAGCGACTGCGCGACCTGGCACCGGAGCACTACGCCCGGATGCAGGCCATGGTCGGCGGCCTCTCGGTCGAGGAACGGACGACGTTCCTCGACCTCCTGGCCCGCGTGGTCGAGGGCATCGACGCACTCACCACCGACTAACCACCCCCCACCCCACCCAACGCCCCAGCACCCAGCACCCGACACCCAAACACCCCAATACTTAGCCACCTAACCACCGCACGCCCAAATAATTAGCCACCTAATCAAGCGCCCTCCCCTACAGAACAGGAACCCCCATGAGCAAGAAGGCCCCAGGCGCACCCCCGAGGTTCGTCCTCCGGCGAGAAGTCCTGACCGCCTACGTCATGCCCGCCCTGATGGCCAGCCTCGGCGGCGCCGCGACGCACCAGCCCGAGCTGATGCTCGCCGCGGTCACCACGATCGCCGGCACATCGGCGGTCGTCGCGGCCCTCATCGGAGCCCGGCTGCGCCGCCGCCCGCCCCATGCGTGGGCAGCCCGCGCGCCGCGCGCCGCAGTCGCGATCGTCCTCGCCGTCACCGCAGCAGCCGTGGCCCTGGCCGTCGGCCTCGCCGGAGCGCACTGGCTGCCCCGGATTCCCGCACTGGCCGACCAGGCCTGGCCCGGCCGCCTCCCCGTCGACCTGCCGCTGTCCTCGGCGATCGCCGCGACCCTCATCACCATCCGCTGGCGCGCCTGCCGCCCGCACCGCGCCGCCCCGCAGCACCGGAACGACCCCGCACCCCACCCCGAGAGGCAGACCTCATGATCGTCGTCATGGGCGCAGCAGGCGCCACCGGCGGAGCCACCCTCCGCAGCCTCGCCGCCCTGGGCGCTCCGGCCCGAGCGCTCAGTCGCGATCCCAAGCGCCTCGCCGCCACCCTCGACCGCGACCTCGACACGAGCGCCCGCCCCCTCGTCGAACCGGTCTTCGCCGACGCGGCCGACCCGGAGTCGCTGCGCACCGCGCTGAGGGGCGCCCACCAGCTGTTCCTCACGATGGCCAACGGCCCGCACCAGGTCGAGCACGAGCTGCGCACGATCGGGGTCGCCGGGGAGTGCGGCGTGGAGCACGTCGTGAAGATCTCCGCCCCGGCCGCGGAGCCGCTGTCCCCCGTGGCCGTCTCGCGCGGACACCACCGGGTGGAGGAACACCTGCGCGCCTCCGACATGGCGGCGACCGTCCTGCGGCCGTACGCGTTCATGCAGAAGCTCCTCCTCCTCGCGCCCGGCATCGCCGCGGCCGGGGTGGTGCACGGGGCGATGGAACGGGCGCGCTGCAACTACGTAGACGTGCAGGACATCGGGGACATCGCCGCGGACGTGCTCACCCGGCCGGAGCTGGCGGGCGGCACGTACGAGCTCACCGGCGGGCGGGCGTACAGCCATCCGGAGCTGGCCGAGTTGATCGGCGAGCTGCTGGGCCGGCCGGTCCACTACGTCGACCTGTCCCCCGAGGAGCTGCGCGCCCACCTGGTGACGCGGGCCGGGATGCCGGAGTGGCTGGCGACCCACGTGGTGGAGATCCAGCGGCTCGCGGTGCTCCGGAAGGAGGAGCCGGACCCGACGATCGGCCGCCTGACCGGGCGCGTCCCGCGCACCCTCCCGGCCTTCCTGGAGGAACACCTCCCCCTCTTCCGCTGAACCCTCCCCTCCACGCCCCGGCGGGCCCGGACGGCGGCCGGAAACCCCTGATCCGGCCGAAACGCCCGGGCCCGCCACCCGAACAGCGCAAGAACCCGTGTGGCATGCCTCACGACGCCGATTTTCACCTGACGTTCCGTCAAAACGACTGACGCTCCATCACATCCGAACCACGAACCATCAGTTAACAACTGATGAACAGTCAGATTCGGTCACCCATAGTCGAGTTGCACGCGCTACCCGCCAGTAGCGCCCCCGTCACCCACCGCACCCCCGGGCTACCATCGGTCGGTTGTCTACTCCAGCCCCGGAGTGGAACGGGGCGAGGACAAGGAGTCACGGGCTGCCATGACAGGTGAAGCGAACCATCCGGTCGAACCGAACCAGCCTGACCAGCAGGACGCCTCGGCCCGAGCCGTCTTCCCCGGCCGCCCGGCGCCGGCCGCGCGCACGCTCGTCGACGTCCTCGACGCCACCGTGCGCAGCCACCCGAACGAGCCCGCCCTCGACGACGGCCGCACGGTGCTCAGCTACCGCGCCCTGGCCGCCGAGGTCGAGCAACTGCGCCGCCGCCTGGCCGCCGCCGGGATCGGCCGCGGCGACCGGGTGGGCGTGCGCGTGCCGTCCGGCACCAACGACCTGTACGTGTCGATCCTGGCCGTGCTCGCGGCCGGCGCCGCCTACGTCCCGGTGGACGCCGAGGACCCGGACGAGCGCGCGCAGCTGGTGTTCGGCGAGGCCGCCGTCGCCGGCGTGCTGGGCGCCGAGCGGGTCCTCACGACAATCGCCGAACCGACGACCCCCGAACCGACGACCCCCGAACCGACGACCCCCGAACCGACAACCGCCGAACCGACAACCGTCGAAACGACGACCCCCGAACCGACGACCGCCGAGCGCGCGCCCGCGCCAGAGCACCGCGCGCCCGCGCCGGAGCACCGCACCACCCGCCCCACCCCGGCCGACGACGCCTGGATCATCTTCACGTCGGGCTCCACCGGCCGCCCCAAGGGCGTCGCCGTCACCCACCGCAACGCCGCCGCGTTCGTCGACGCCGAGGCCGCGCTCTTCCTGCAGGAGGAGCCGATCGGCCCGGGCGACCGCGTGATGGCGGGCCTGTCCGTCGCGTTCGACGCCTCCTGCGAGGAGATGTGGCTGGCCTGGCGGCACGGCGCGTGCCTGGTGCCGGTGCCGCGCTCGCAGGTGCGCAGCGGGGCCGACCTCGGCCCGTGGCTGGCGGACCAGGAGATCACCGTGGTCTCCACCGTGCCGACGCTGGCCGCGCTGTGGCCGGCCGAGGCGCTGAACGAGGTGCGGCTGCTGATCTTCGGCGGCGAGGCCTGCCCGCCCGAGCTGGTGCAGCGGCTGGTCACCGAGGGCCGCGAGGTGTGGAACACCTACGGCCCGACCGAGGCGACCGTGGTGGCCTGCGCCGCGCTGCTGACCGGCGACGGCCCGGTGCGGATCGGCCTGCCGCTGGACGGCTGGGACCTCGTCGTGGTCGACGAGGCCGGGCAGCCGGTCGCGCCCGGCGGCACCGGGCAGCTGGTGATCGGCGGCGCCGGTCTGGCCCGCTACCTGGACCCGGAGAAGGACGCCGAGAAGTACGCGCCGCTGCCCTCGATGGGCTGGGAGCGCGCCTACCGCAGCGGGGACCTGGTCCAGGCCGACCCGGCCGGGCTGCTGTTCCTCGGCCGCACCGACGAGCAGATCAAGCTCGGCGGGCGCCGGATCGAGCTCGGCGAGGTCGACGCGGCGCTCCAGGCACTGCCGGGCGTCGCGGGCGCGGCCGCCGCCGTCCGCACCGCGCGCGGCGGCAACCAGCTGCTGGTCGGCTACCTGGTCCTCCACGGCGCCGACGACGCACCGGGGGACCCGAACACCCACGAGCCCTTCGACCGCGAGAAGGCCGTCGAGCGCCTGCGCGCCGAGCTGCCCGCCGCGCTCGTCCCGCTGCTCGCTCCGGTCGACACGCTGCCCACCCGGACGTCCGGGAAGGTCGACCGCAACGCCCTGCCCTGGCCGCTGCCCGACCTGGAGACCGGCGGCCCGACCGAGCAGCTGTACGGCACCGAGGCCTGGCTGGCCGAGCAGTGGTCCGAGATCCTCGGGGTCACGGTCGGCGGCCCGCGCGACGACTTCTTCGCGATCGGCGGCAGCAGCCTGGCCGCGGCCCGGCTCACGACGCTGTTGCGCACCCGCTACCCGAGCGCGGCCGTCCTCGACATCTACCAGAACCCGACGCTGCGCAAGCTGGCCCGGCACCTGGAGCGCTCCGCCGCCGACGGCGGCGAGGCCCGGACGATCAGCCCGGTGCCGACCAGGGCCAAGCTGTTGCAGCTGCTCCTGATGCTCCCGCTGTTCACCGTGGTGGGCCTGCGCTGGACGGTCGCCCTGCTGGCGGCCGGCAACCTCCTCAGCCACCTCGGCGACTACCCGTGGGCGCCCACCGCCTCCTGGTGGGCGGTGGGCGCGGGCGCGCTCGTGCTGTACACCCCGGCGGGCCGGCTCGCGATCGCGGCGGGCGGCGCCCGGCTGCTGCTGCGGGGCCTGCGCCCGGGCAGCTACCCGCGCGGCGGCAGCACCCACCTGCGGCTGTGGGCCGCCGAGCGGCTGGCCGAGACGAGCGGCGCGACGGAGCTGTCCGGGGCCTGGCTGGTGCACTACGCCCGCGCGCTGGGCGCCAAGGTCGCGGCCGAGGTGGACCTGCACTCGCAGCCGCCGGTCACCGGCATGCTCAAGCTGGGCCGGGGCTGCGCGGTCGAGGCCGAGGTGGACCTGTGCGGCTACTGGCTGGACGGGGACCGGCTGGAGGTCGGCCAGGTCAAGGTCGGCTCGGGCGCCGTGGTCGGCACCCGGTCGACGCTGCTTCCGGGCGCCAGGATCGGCAAGCGCGCCCAGGTGGTGCCGGGCTCCAGCGTCACCGGCCAGGTCCCGACCGGCCAGCTCTGGGGCGGCGCGCCCGCCGTCAAGCTGGGCCGTGCGGAACGCGCGTGGCCGAAGGAGCGCCCGCTCCGGCGGGCCCGCTGGTCCGCGATGTACGGTGTCAGCGGCACGGCGCTGAGCCTGCTGCCGGTGCTGCCGGCGGCCGCCGCCCTCGCGCTGCTCTCCCTGTTCGTCCGCCCCGGCGACGACCTCGGCGCGGCCGTGCGCGGCGCCCTGCTCGGCCTGGTGCCCGCGACCCTGGCGTACGGCGCGGTGTACGCGGCGCAGCTGGTGGCCGCCGTCCGGCTGCTGAGCGTCGGCCTGGTCCCGGGCGTGCACGCCCTGCACGGCCGGGTCGGCTGGCAGGCGTGGACGGTCACCCAGCTGATGGACCGCGCCCGCGAGGTGCTGTTCCCGCTGTACGCGGGCCTGGTCACGCCGCTGTGGCTGCGGGCGCTCGGGATGCGGGTCGGCCGGGGCGCCGAGGTGTCCACGGTGCTGGCGCTGCCGAGCCTGACGACGGTCGGCGACGGGGCCTTCCTCGCGGACGACACCCTGATGGCGCCGTACGAGCTCGGCGGCGGCTGGCTGCGCCTGGGCGAGGCGAAGGTCGGCGAGCGGGCGTTCCTCGGCAACTCGGGGATGACGGCGCCCGGGCGGGCGGTGCCCAAGCGGGGCCTGGTCGGGGTGCTGTCGGCGACGCCGGAGAAGGCCAAGAAGGGCGGCTCGTACCTGGGCATGCCGCCGATGCGGCTGCCGCGCTCGGCGGACGAGTCGGACCAGAGCCTCACGTACGAGCCGCCGGCCCGGCTGCTGTGGGCGCGCGGGCTGGTCGAGCTGGCCCGGGTGGTGCCGGTGCTGGCCTCGGGCGCGCTCGGCGTGCTGACCGTCGCGGCGCTGTCCCGGCTGGCCGGCTCGTCGGCGCTGCTGGCCGCGGCGCTGTCGGGCCCGGTCCTGCTGGCGGCCGGCGCCGTGGCCTGCGCGGTCGCGGTAGTGGCCAAGTGGGTGCTGGTCGGCCGGTTCCGGGCGGTCGAGCACCCGTTGTGGAGCGGCTTCGTGTGGCGCAACGAGCTCGCCGACACCTTCGTCGAGGTGCTGGCCGTGCCGTGGCTGATCGGCGCGGTGCCGGGCACGCCGCTGCTCAACCTGTGGCTGCGCGCGCTCGGCGCGCGGGTCGGACGCGGCGTGTGGTGCGAGAGCTACTGGCTGCCGGAGGCGGACCTGGTCACCCTCGGGGACGGGGTGAGCATCAACCGGGGCTGTGTCGTGCAGACCCACCTCTTCCACGACCGGATCATGCGGATGGATACTGTGGTCCTCCGCGAAGGCGCCACCCTGGGCCCGGGCGGGATCGTGCTGCCCGGCAGCACGGTGGGCGAGCGCAGCACGCTGGGCCCGGCCTCGCTGGTGATGCGGGCCGAGTCCGTCCCCGCCGACACGCGGTGGCTGGGCAACCCCATCGAGGCGTGGCAGCCCACGTCATGACCACCAGTCCCGGCCCGCAGGAAGCGCACCACGACCCCGTGAAGCCCAAGCACGTCCCGGCGGCCGCCGGAGCACCTGACCCGTACTTCCCGAACAGCGGCGACCACCGCTTCCGGGTGCACCGCTACGAGCTGGCGCTGGACTACCGGCCCGGACCCAACCGGCTCGGCGGCTCGGCCCGGCTGAGCGCGGTCGCGAACGCGGCGCTCGCCGAGTTCGCGCTGGACCTGGCCGAGTTCCGGATCGGGCGGGTGCTCGTGGACGGCAAGGCCGCCCGCTACACCCACCGCGGTGGCAAGCTGCGGGTCCGTCCGGCGAAGGCGCTGACGGCGGGCGCGGCGTTCACGGTCGAGGTGCACTACAGCGGCAACCCCCGGCCGGTGCGCAGCCCGTGGGGCGGCCTGGGCTGGGAGGAGCTGACGGAGGGCGCACTGGTGGCCAGCCAGCCGGTCGGCGCGCCCTCGTGGTTCCCGTGCAACGACCGGCCGGCGGACAAGGCGACCTACCAGATAGCGGTCACCACGCCGTCGCCGTTCACGGTGGTGGCGAGCGGGCGGCTGCTGACCCGCACCACCCGGGCGTCCAGCACGACCTGGGTGTACGAGCAGAGCGCGCCGACCTCGTCGTACCTGGTGACGGTCTCGATCGGCCACTACCTGCCGGTGCCGCTCACCGAGCGCCCGGCGGTGCCGCAGACGGGGTACGTGCCCGAGCGGCTGGCGGCCTCGTTCGCCCGGGACTTCGGCCGCCAGCCCGCGATGATGGCGTACTTCACCGAGGTGTTCGGCCCGTACCCGTTCGGCGAGTACGCGGTGGTCGTCGCGGACGAGGAGCTGGACGTCCCGGTGGAGGCGCAGGGCGTCGCCACGTTCGGCACCAACCACCTCGGCGGCGGCTGGGAGCGGGAGCGGCTGGTCGCGCACGAGCTCGCGCACCAGTGGTTCGGCAACAGCGTCACGATCGCCGACTGGCGGCACATCTGGCTGAACGAGGGCTTCGCCAAATACGCGGAGTGGCTCTGGTCCGAGCACGCGGGCGGCCCTGCGGCCGCCACCCACGCCGCCGCCGCGCACTCCCTGCTGGCGGGGCTCCCGCAGGACCTGCGGCTCGCCGACCCGAGCCGGAAGCTCATGTTCGACGACCGGCTCTACCAGCGCGGCGGCCTCGCCGTGCACGCGCTGCGGTGCGCGCTCGGCGACGTCGCCTTCTTCGGGATGCTGAAGGACTGGGCGAGCATCCACCGGCACGGCGTCGTGGCCACCGCCGACCTGGTCGGGCACGCCTCCCGCTACACCGAGGCGTCGCTCACGGACCTCTTCGACGCGTGGCTGCACCGGCCCGAACTCCCGCCGCTGCCGGGCGGCCCGGACGTCCCCCGGTGGCGGCAGGGCCTCCAGCGCTGGTACGGCCGCTCCGCGGACGACCGTTAATCACCGGAGACGCGCGCCGGACTGAACTACTGTCCGATCATGAGTACTCCGGAAGAGCACATGACGGACCTGCCCGAGGGGCTGCTGCCCACCACCCGCCGCGCCCTGTTCCACCGCACTGCCGTGGCCCAGGCCGAGGGCCGCACGCCCTCCCTGGTGGCCGCGGTGGTGCGCGACGGCCGCCCGGTCTGGAGCGGGGCCCGCAGCATGGTGGACGGGCACGCGCCGACCCCCGACGTCCAGTACCGGATCGGCTCGCTCACCAAGACCATGGTCGCCGTGCTGGTGCTGCGGCTGCGTGACGAGGGCGTGCTCGACCTCGCCGACCCGCTCGCCCGCCACCTGCCCGGCACCCCGGCCGACGACGCCACGATCGCCCAGCTGCTCGCGCACTCCGCCGGACTCGCCGCCGAGACGCCGGGCCCCTGGTGGGAGCGGACCGACGGCGCCCTGCGGCCCGCCCTCGGCGACCTGCTCGAAGCGCAGGAGCCGCTCAAGCACCCGGCCGGGCGCCGCCACCACTACTCCAACCCCGGCTACGCCCTGCTCGGCGCCCTGGTGGAGAAGCTGCGCGGCGAGCCCTGGTACGAGGCGCTGCGGCGCGAGGTGCTGGCCCCGCTCGGCATGGACCGCACCACGCTCCTGCCCGAGCAGCCGCACGCCGGCGGCTTCGCCGTCCACCCGTGGGCCGACGTCATGCTCCCCGAGCCCCTCACCGACACCGGGCTGATGGCCCCGGCCGGCCAACTCTGGTCGACTGCCTCCGACTTGGCCCGCTGGGCCGCCTTCCTCGCCGCCGGCGACGGCTTGGTGCTCTCCGCCGACACGATCGCCGAGATGCGCCGCCCGGCCGTCGGAGCGGACAATCCGGACTGGACCTCCGCCTACGGCCTCGGCCTCCAACTCCTGCGCCACGAAGGCCGGGTGCTGTACGGGCACACGGGCTCGGTGCCGGGCTTCGTCGCCGGGCTCTGGGTCAGCGCGCAGGACGGCCTCGCGGCCCTCGCCCTCACCAACGCCACCAGCGGCGCCAACGCCCCTTTGCTGGCCGCCCAGTTGATCGCCATCACCGCCGAGCACGAGCCGCGGATCCCGGCTCCCTGGCGCCCGCTGCCCGAGGTGGACCAAGACCTCCTCGCACTCACCGGCCCCTGGTACTGGGGCGCCGCCCCGCACGTGCTGCGGCTCACCGCCGACCGCGGCCTCGAACTCGGCCCGCTCGCCGGCGGCCACCGCAACTCCCGCTTCCGCGCCGAGCCGGACGGCACCTGGACCGGGCTCGACAACTACTACGCCGGCGAGACCCTGCGCGCCGTCCGCGCCGCCGACGGCACCGTGAGCCACCTCGACCTCGGCTCCTTCGTGCTCACCCGCGAGCCGTACGGCCCCGCCGATGCCGTCCCCGGCGGCGTGGACCCGGAGGGCTGGCGGGCGTACTGACCCCGCCCGCGCACACCTGAACGACGGCCCCGCCGGGCGTACCCGGCGGGGCCCTGTCGTGTCCACCCCCACCCGGCGAGCGCCGAACGACCCGCAGGTGCCCCGCAGATGACCACCGGGCGAGGGTGGTCCCATTCAACAGCTGCACATCTGCCCTCCGCCGAACGGCAACGTGAATTCCAGCCGACTCGGACAGACATACCGGTGACCGGTTCGCGCCCGTGCCCAGCGCGTGCGAACCGGGCCGGTGCCACGAGAACCGCGGCACCGCCGCCCGTGCTGCCCTGGAGGGTCCGCCATGACCACCGTCCCCACGTACGCTCCGACCGCAGTCGCCCCCACCCACGACGCCCCGGCGGTGCCCGCCCAGCGCCAGGACCCCACGCCCGCGCCCACCTACACCGTCTCCCTCGCCCGCGACGAGGACGACGTCCGCGCCGCCCAGCGGCTGCGCCACCAGGTCTTCGCCGGCGAGCTCGGCGCCGTCCTGCACAGCCCGGTCGCCGGCCTCGACGTCGACCCCTTCGACGAGTACTGCGACCACCTGCTGGTCCGCGAGGGCCAGGACGGCACCGTCGTCGGCACCTACCGGCTGCTGCGCCCCGAAGCCGCCCGCCGGGCCGGACGGCTCTACTCCGACGGCGAGTTCGACCTCTCGGCGCTCGCCCCGGTCCGCCCCGGCCTGGTCGAGGTCGGCCGCTCCTGCATCAGCGCCGAGCACCGCGGCAACGGCGCCGTCATCAACCTCATGTGGGGCGGCATCGCCCGCTACATGGTCGAGACCGGCAACACCTGGCTCGGCGGCTGCTGCTCCGTCCCGCTCGACGACCGGGGCGCCACCGCCGCGCGCGTCTGGGACGCCGTCAGCGCCAAGCACCTGGCCCCCGAGGAGTACCGCGTCACCCCGCACCGCCGCTGGGACGCCGCCGGCGTGCCCCGCGCCGAGCGGGGCGCCCTGCCCGCGCTGCTCCGCGGCTACCTGCGCCTCGGCGCCTGGGTCTGCGGCGAGCCCGCCCACGACCCGGACTTCGACTGCGCCGACCTCTACGTGCTGCTGTCCCTGGAGCGCACCGACCCGCGCTACCTACGGCACTTCCTCGCCGGCGTGCCCGGCCTGCCGTCGGTCACGACGAAGTGAGCGAGCGGTGGGGGCACCCCCGGCCAAAGGCTGGGGGAATGCGAGCCATTGAGCGGTGCGTGTTGCGCGAAGCGCCCCGCGAGCGGAGAGAGGCGGGCGCATGAGCGTGTGGCTGCCGAGCGCGCCCTGCCGCCCGGACACGTGCCTCGTCGAGGCCTCGCCGGAGGTCCCGCACCTCCGGCGGGCGCTGCGGCTCGCGCTCTGCCTGGCGGCGGTGGTCACGGGCGTCGCCCTCACCGTGCCGGTCCGCTTCCTCCCGCACGAGCCGCGGGACCGGATGATCCGGCTCTGGGCCCGCGCGCTGCTGCGCTCGCTCGGGGTCACCGTCCGCCTCGACAAGCCCACCGGCGCGGTCGGCGGCGGGATGCTGGTGGTCGCCAACCACGTGTCGTGGCTGGACATCCCGCTGATCGCCGCCGGGCGGCCGGGCCGCTCACTGGCCAAGACCGAGGTCCGGCGCTGGCCGGTGCTCGGGCCGCTGGTCGCCTGGGGCGGCACGGTGTTCCTCGACCGGGACCGGCTGCGCACCCTGCCGGACACGGTCGGGGCCGTCGCCCGGGAGCTGCGCGCCGGCCACCCGGTGATCGTCTTCCCGGAGGGGTCGACGTGGTGCGGGCGGGAGAGCGGACGGTTCCGTCCGGCGCTCTTCCAGGCCGCCGTGGACACCGGCGCGTTCGTCCAGCCGGTGACGATCCGCTACCGGCTGGCGGACGGACGGCCGACCAGCGCGCCAGCCTTCGTCGGCGAGGACGGACTGCTCACCTCGCTCGCCCGGGTGGTCGCGGTGCGCGGGCTCGTCGCCGAGGTGACGTTCCTGCCGCCGATCCCGGCCCCCGAGCCGCAGCCCACCCGCTGGGGCGCCCGGCGGGAACTGGCCCGGGCGGCGCAGGCGGCGGTCGAGGGGATCCGCTGAGACCCGCCCGGTGACGCCGTCACCGGGCGTGGACCCCGGGGCCGTCCGCCGGGCTGTGCTCCGCACCCGCGTGGGCGTCCTCACCCGTCGGCGGGGCCGCGAGCGAGCGGGCCCGGCCGAGGAGCAGCGCGACCAGGACGGCGGCGACGGCGAGCGCGCCCGCGCCGCAGCGCAGCGCGAGGTGGACACCGTCGACGAAGGCTCCGTCCACGGCCGCCTGGACCGGAGCGGGCAGCGCACCCGCCGCCCCCGTGCCGCGCCCGGCGGGCGCGTCCGCGATCGGGCCGACGGCGCCGGCCGGGACGCCGAGCCGGTGCAGGGAGGCGGTGAGGGTGTCCGTCATCCGGTTGGTCAGGACGGCGCCGAGCACCGCGATCCCGAGGACGCCACCGAGCTCCCGCAGCGTGTTGATGGTCGCCGAGGCCATCCCGGTCTGCGCCGGGGACACCCGCTGCAGCACGGCGATCGACACCGGGGTGAACGTCATCCCCATGCCGAGGCCCATCGTGAACAGCGTCCACAGGTACTCGACGTAGTGGGCCCGTTCGCCGTGGAAGGACAGCCCGAAGAGGCCGACCGCGCACAGCGAGACCCCGAGCACCAGCGGCAGCCGGGGGCCGTACGCGCTGGTCAGGCGGCTGGAGAGCGGCGCCGCGAACACGATCATCGCGGTCATCGGCAGCCCCGCGTAGCCCGCGTCCGAGGGGGCCCAGCCGAGCACGCCCTGCATGAGCAGCGGCAGGAAGAACAGCGCGCCGAACATCCCGAAGCTGACCATGAACCCGCTGAGCAGCGCGGCGTTCAGGGCGCCGTCGCGGAACAGCCGCAGTTCCAGCATCGGCTGGGGCACCCGCAGTTCGAGCACCAGGAAGGCGGCGAGCAGCACGGCCGCGGCGGCGCCGCAGGCGAGCACGCGGGTGTCGGTCCAGCCGCGGGACGGCCCTTCGATCAGCGCGTAGACGAGCGCGCCGAGGCCGGCCGCGGACAGGGCGAGGCCGCCGAGGTCGATCCGCCGGGGGCGCGCGGGGATGTCGGGGAGCACGCGGGCGGCGAGCACGAGCCCGGCCACGCCGATCGGCACGTTGATCCAGAACACGCTGGCCCAGCCGAGGTGTTCGACCATCGGACCGCCGAGCACCGGGCCGACGGACAGGCCCAGTGCCGAGACCCCGGACCACGTGCCGATCGCCCTGGCCCGCTCGCGCTCCCCGGTGAAGACCGTCCGCAGGATGGCGAGGCTGCCCGGGGTGAGCAGCGCGGCGCCGACGCCCTGCAGCATCCGGGCGGCGACCAGCACCTCGATCGTCCCGGCGAGCGCGGCGGCGGCGGAGCCGGCCGTGAACAGCGCGAGGCCGAGGCGGAACACCCGGGTGCGGCCGTACCGGTCGCCGAGCGCGCCGCCGGTGAGGACGAGCGCGGCGTAGACGAGGCTGTAGCCCTCCGCGACCCACTGCAGGCCGCTGATGCCGGCGTCCAGGTCCTGCCCGATCCGCGGCAGGGCGTTGTTGACGATGACGTTGTCCAGCATGGACATGAACATGGTGACGCAGAGCGTCACGAGCGCGAGCCGCTTGCGGCGCGCGCCCGGCCCTCCCGACTCCTTCATCGGACTCCCCTCCAGATTCACCGGACTCCCCTCCGGACTTCTCCGCCCCTAACGGCGTTAGGGGCCCCGGTGGCACGCCAAGAGTGCCCCTAACACCGTTAGATTGCAAGCGGGATATCGTGAGGTCGCCGGGAGGAGCGCCGCGGGCGCGCCGGAACGGCACCGGACCAGCACCGGAAGACCCGGTCCGACCACAGGAGGCGTCCACACACCCATGCCGGAGAACGAGGGCGCCACACCGGCGCTGACCAGGGAAGCGCTGGCGCAGGCGGCACTGAAGGTCCTGGAACGGGACGGCCTCGCCGGGCTGTCGATGCGCAAGGTCGCCGCCGAGGTCGGCGTCAAGGCCGCCTCGCTGTACTGGCACGTGCGCAACAAGGAGGAGCTGATCGACCTCCTCAACGATGCGATCATGGCCAAGGCCGAACCGCCGCCGCGCGAGGGCGGCTGGCGCGAGCAGCTCCACGGATACTGCCGGATCCACCGCCGGCTGCTGCTCGACAACCGCGACGCCGCCAAGGTCGTGGCGGGCCGGTTGGGCCTGGGCCCGCACATGCTCGCGATCCTGGAGGAGCAGCTCGACCGCCTCCGCGAGGCCGGCTTCTCCAACGCCGACGCCGCGATGGTCACCTACCTGCTCGGCACCTTCGTCCAGGGCTTCGTCCTCCAGGAGCAGGCGCCGGTCTCCGCCGCCGAGGCCACCGGCAGCAGCAGCAGCCGGGACGCCGTGGACGCGGCCGCCGACCGCTTCCGCTCCCTGCCCGCCGCCGAGTTCCCCACCCTGGTCGAACTCGCCGGCGACCTCACCGAACCCGACATGGACGCCCGCTTCGAGTTCTGCGTCGCACGCGTCCTCGACGGCCTCGCCACCCTGCTCCCCCCGGAGTCGAGGTAGCGACGCCGGACGCCCCCCTCGTGGCGCCATAGCCGCTACCCACCGGCCGTGGTTCGCGCGCGAGTTCAGGGCGGGCGCGCTCGACACCTACGATACGAGGCATGTTCGCCTACGCTCCGGCCGTCCTGTTCTTCGTGCTGTTCGGGATAGGGGTGCTCCGCGACCGGCGCCGGTTCAGCAATGCCGTGCTGCTCGGGATCGCCGTCTCCTTCCTCTCGCTCGCCCTGCTCGCCGAACTGCGGCACGCACCCACGCTGGTGGCCGAGTTGGCGGCGCTCGCCATCGTGCTGCTGCCGGCGCTCGGCACGGTGGCCCTGGTCTGGTTCCTGCTCGCCAACGGCGTGACCATGATCCGCAAGGAGGGCGTGCGGCCCGCCAACCTGCTGTCGCTGCTGGCCGGCCTGGGCATCGTCGGCGTCCTCGGCCTGCTGGTCCTCGCGGTCGCCACCGGCTCGCACCGGCTCGGCATCCTCGCGGTCACGTCCGTGCTGGTGGTCGGCTACGTCTCCTTCCTGTTCGTGTGCTTCGTCGGCTACGCCTTCCTCTACGGCCGCCACCGGCCGCGCCGGGACGTCGACTTCGTCGTCGTGCTGGGCTCCGGGCTGATCGGCGGCGAGCGGGTGCCGCCGCTGCTGGCCAGCCGGCTGAACCGGGGCCGCGAGGTCTACGAGGAGCAGGCCGCGCGGGGCAACCCGCCGATGCTCATCACCTCGGGCGGCCAGGGACCGGACGAGAAGCTCCCGGAGTCCCACGCGATGGCCGACTACCTGCTCGAACGCGGCTTCCCCGCCGAGCACGTCGCCCGCGAGGACCGCTCCCGCACCACCGAGGAGAACCTGCTCTTCAGCAAGGCCATCATGGAGGGCGCCAAGCCCGACTACCGCTGCGTCGTCGTCACCAACAACTTCCACGCCTTCCGGGCCGCCCTCACCGCCCGGAGGACCGGCGTCAACGGCCACGTCTTCGGCTCCCCCACCGCCGCCTACTACTGGCCCAGCGCGACCATCCGGGAGTTCGCCGCCGTCTTCCTCTCCCACAAGCTCGTCAACTTCGGCATCTGCGGCCTCCTGGCCGTCTGCGGGATCCTCGCCGCGCTCTGACGCCGCACACCGATCGGGTCCCGGCAGGGGATGCGCCGCCGGGACCAGAAGTCCATCGGGGGCGCCTAGGGAACCAGCTCGTCCTGGGGGTGGGGGCCCGGGGGGGGCGTGGGC
>NZ_JBHVPD010000014.1:38519-112466 GCF_042887525.1 Kitasatospora sp. NPDC057936 | reverse complement strand
GGGCCCCCCCCCCGCCCTCCCCCCCCCCACCCCTTGGGGGCCCGGCCCGCCTGGGGGCGCCCGGGACCCGATGTCGTCCATCTCCCCGAAGGGTCCCGGAACGGCTACGGCCGGCGGCACCAGACCGCCGTCGGGCGGTCCTCGCGCAGCAGGTCGTCCTGGTGGTTGCCGCCGTGGTTGATCATGATCGTCCGGTACTTGTCCTGGTGGAACACCCAGTACCAATGCTGACCGCCGCTCGGGTCGTCCCGGCCGGGAACGGCCAGGAAGGCGTCCACGCGCGTGACGCCCTCCAGCGAGCGCCAGAGGCCGAGCTGCCGGTCGTCCCGCTGGAGCCGGTCCGGGTACGCCCGGCCGGAGCGGCCGATGGAGATCAGCCGGTAGCGCTGGCCCACCGGGGTGTTGTGGAACACCCAGTACCAGTGCGAGCCGTCGCCGGCGGGCCGCATGTCGGGGACGGGCAGGAAGGCGTCCACGTGCGTGACGGGAGTCGTCCCGCCGAACGAGCTCCACCGGCTCACCGGCTGGTCCTCGGCCACCACCCGGCTCGCGTACGGCTCGGAGGCGTCGATCGAGATGTAACGGTAGACCTGGTTGCCGCCCACCGTGTGGAAGACCCAGTAGTCGCACTTGCCGTCGACGCGCTGCTGGTCGAACACCGGCAGGATGGTGTCGATCCGGGTGACGCCCCTCAGCGCGGGCCAGGACGAGTACGGTCCGACGTTCCTGACCACGACCCCGGTGCGGTCGTCGACCGTGCCGGTGGTGAGCTGGCGGACCTCGGTGCCGCCGGCGCCGATCAGGCGGATCGTGCCCTGCTGGAACGTCCAGTAGCGGCCGTCCACGTCGGGCAGCGGCAGGACGCAGTCCATCGGCAGGTTCTGCGCCACGACCGGCTGCCTGCCGTCGTCGACGAGCTCGCCGTTGAGACGCCCCTGGGCGAGCCGGCGCAGCGTGGTGATGGAGGGCGTGAAGCAGTAGAGCGCGCCGCGGGTCTGGACGAACGGGCGGAAGTCCAGCCCGGTGGTGGCCCGTTCGCCCGCCGGGGACCTGCCCTCCCAGCTGACCCGGCCGTCGTTCACGGTGGCGAGCTGGCCGCTGACCAGCGGGTCCGGGCCGGGCTTGGCCTCGCGGCCGGGCGGGAAGTCCGGGTCGTTGATCCAGTTGGCCTGGATGAACTCGAACTGGCCCACCAGGTCGGACTGGTAGCAGACGAAGAGCAGGCCGCGCTGGGCGTCGGGGCCGAACTCGGGGATGTCGCTGGTCGGATCGAAGGGCTTCCCGTAGGGGGCGCCGCGCCTCATGATCCGGCGGGCGTCGATGAAGGCCTCGTCGACCGGGACGCCGTCGACGAGCCCGGCGCGGGGATTGGTCTTGCGCAGGTGGGAGAAGAGCGGGGTGATCAGGCCGTCCGGGTCCTCCGGGTCGCCGAGGTACGTGAAGTCGTTGTCCGCTCCGGCGGCCGGGTCGCCGGGCTGCTGGTCGGGGTACTTGCACACCGGCGCCCCGTTGCGCCAGCGGCCCACCAGCCGGGCGGCGAACCAGTCCCGCTTCGTGTCCTCCGGCACCGCCTTGAGGTCCTTCAGCCGCCGCAGCTGGGCGTCGACCTGTGCCCACCAGCCGGCGACGTCCTGCTCCAGGCGGCGCACCACCTGGAAGGAGCCGTTGTGCATCCAGGCGGGGACGGTCTTGGCGGCGGCTGTCTCCGGGGCGTGCGTCGCGGCGAGCTTCTTCCCGATGACGAACTCGCCGGCCGGGATGATCCGGGTGCCGGGGTGCTTCTTCGAGTAGAAGACCGTCTCGGCCCCCTCGCCGGTGAACCGGTTGGGGTCGGGCTCGTCGAAGCCCTCGACCTCCGGCTCGCTGACGCCGTCCTTGAAGCCGAAGTGCTCCTTGCCCTTCTTGTCGCCCGCGAGGTGCTTGCCCTCCTGCTCGTAGACGACGACCGCGCCGGCCTGGCCGGCGGCCTGCTTCTGCTCCTTCACGGCGCTGTCGAGGCCCGCCGGGGTGTCGGAGGCGATGGTGAGCACCGCGTGGACGACCGGCTTGGTGGCGCAGCCGAACAGCCAGCGCTTCGGGTCGTTGTCGTCGGTGTCGCCGAGCGCGATCGACCGCGACGGGTCGGCCGGGCCCTGGATGAACGCCTCCAGCGTGTCGCCGGTCCTGGCCTCCGCCTTCAGGAGCTCCGGCTGCCCGGTGACGAACTGCAGGCCCTGATAGGTGAAGCTGAGGCCCAGCCAGGTGGCCTTGAGCGCCGCCGGGTCACTGCCGCCGGAGGACTGACGGGCTTCGCTGAAGGTCTCGTTGAACCGGGCGACCTCCTGGGTGGTGGCGATCCTGGGAGTGATCTTCTCCAGCCAGCTCCGCGCCGCCGAGGCGTCGCTGAACTGGAGGAGCAGCAGGGTCATGTGGTCTTTCTTGAATCCGGCGAGGATGTCGCCCTGGATCTCGGTGTCTTGACGCAGACTCAGGTCTGGCACGGGGTGGCTCCGTTCGTCGGCTCCGTCGGCTCCGTCGGAGTGGCGGGAGTGGTCGGCGTGGTGTCGGCTCGGCGTGGGCGTGTGTCTATAGGGCTGCCGGTGGGACTAGGGGTTCGGCGCCAGCTGGATCCACTTGGCCACGCTGGGCACACCGGCGTCGTTGAGGAGGAAGATCATGTACCAGCCGGGCGGGGCGTCCGCGGCCGAGGCCGGGCTCTGGAAGACGAGTTGGCCGCCCGCGCGGCTCACCAGCTTGAGCTCCAGGCGGCGCTGGCTGGTGTCCACCGAGTGCGTGGAGGTGATGGGCGCGAGCAGGACGGCGCGGGCGGCCTGGGTCGGCGAGTTGGTGTTGATCCGGAACGTGGTGCCGTAGCCCACGGGGTCGGTCGGGGCGGTCCGGATGTCCGGGCGGCCGCCGGGCTGGTGCAGGTACGGCGGCTCGTAGATCTCGATGGTGCCGTTGTTGCCGGCCTTGATGTCCGGGTTGTTGGCGATCTGCTGGAGCTCGTCGCCGGTGACCATGATCCGGCCGTCGGGCAGGACCACCGCGTTGGAGTGGTAGCCGCGCGGCAGCCGCTGCTTGGGGCCGAGGGCCCAGTTGCCGTCGGCGTCCCGGAGTTCGACCTGGCGGAAGCGGTCGTCGGGGACGTTCGGGTTGTAGTCGCCGAGGCCGTAGTCGCGGATGCCGACGGCCCCGTTGACGGTGAACAGGTTGCCGTTGGGGAAGATGAGCGTGTCGTCCTGGGCGCGGCCGAGGTTCCTCGGCTTCTCCTTGGTCCACTGGCCGCCCGAGAACTTGAAGGTGTTCGGGTCCTTGTGGTCGCCGCCGAGGACGAGCACCGAGTCCGGGCCGCTGGTGCCGTTGGGCAGGGCGACCGCCGAGCCGTACAGGCGGGTGAAGCCGTCCGGGCGGTTGGGCAGCGTGCCGCGGGTCTCGTTCACCGGGTCGAAGACGAACTGCTGGTCGGCGCTGCGGCCGAAGCCGTAGATCTTCCCGTCCCTGAGCGAGAACAGGTGCGGGTAGTCCATCCGGTAGGGCGCGTCCGCCTTCCACTGGTCCAGCGGGAGGTTCTCGGGCACGCTCGACTTGCCGTAGGAGACGTCGACGCCCTTGGCCGGGAAGCGTTCGACGATGGGGGTCGGGGTGCCGTAGCCGAGTTCGGACTGGCCGGACATGATGGTCTGCCGGCCGTCGGCCCCCGTGACCACGGACGGGTACCAGCGGCCGACCGCCATGTCCCGTTCCTGGTGCCAGGTCTCGGTCCACGGGTCGAAGACCAGGGCGAGCTTGGCACCGGTGCCGCCGTTGCCGCCGAGGTTGCCGCCGAAGACGCCGACCATGCCGTTGGGCAGGTAGGAGTGACCGGCGCAGAAGAACGGCGCGGGGCGCGGCTCGTCCAGGCCGTCCGGCATGTTGACGTCCGGCGGCGGAACGGCCTTGAACGTGCCCGGGTCGGTGTCGTTCACGGGCGGCGTCCACAGGTAGGCACGCCCGGCGTTCTGCCTGCCGATGACGTCGGTGGGCGCGGTCTCCTTCTGGGGGTTCTCCTCGACGGCCTCGAAGGAGAAGATCAGCACCTTGCCGGTGGGCAGCAGGGCGATGTGGTCCCCGTACTCGGGCGAGGGGATGTACTGCTTGAACCGGCCGAACTGCGCGGGGTCGTACTTCGCGTTGTCCTGCGCCTGGGTGGCGGTGAGCATGTTGAAGCGGTTGGTGCGGGTGGTCTGCGGGTAGCCGGTCTGGACGGCCCGCAGGCCGATCCGGTCCCGCGCCATCCCCTCGGCGGCCGGGCGCCCGAAGGCGGCCACCTCGTCGGCCCGGACCTCGGCCCGCACCTGCTCGTCGGTGATGCGCGGCGCGCCGGTCCCGGCGAAGGGGTCGGTCACCGCGGCGGCGACCGGTGCGGGCGAGGTCAGGATCGTGGTGGTCGACAGGACGACGGTGACGGCACTGGCCGCCAGCACCGCCCGGAGCCTTCTGCGCGAAGCTCCGGGTGACGTGGCGGGCAGGGTGCTGGGGGGTGTTCTGCGTGGCATGGGGTTCCTCGCGACATGTCGGTCAGGGCTGCTCGGCAGCCGCACGGATGACAGCGATTCGCGGCCAGTAGACCACGCTAGGTAGTCGTTCGTGAGCAGACACCCCAGTCGCCCCATGATCGGCTGTCGACACACCGTCACCGTGCGTGGTTCCTGGCGGGGCATCACCATCGTGCTGAAATGGCCGCGCACCCCACCCCCGGACCTCAGGAGCGCCTCGTGCCCAGGAAGACCAGGATCGCCGTGACCCTCGTGACGGGAGTCGTCGTCCTCGCCGCCACGAGCGGCAGCGCGGCGGCGACGACGAGCATCCTCGCCCCGCAGTCGGTGACCGGCCCCACCCTCCGGGGCGGCGCCGACGGAAAGCCGCACGAGTTGCTCTGCCCGCCCGACGAGAGCGTCTACGGCGGCGGGTTCAGCATCACTCCCGGCGAGAACCGCAGACTCGACCGCCAGCCGACCGACGTCCTGGAGAACCGCCCGAACGACGACGCCACCGGCTGGATCGTCGCCGTCCGCAAGGACGACTGCCCGCCGGAGGGTCAGAAGGGCGAGCCCCGGCCCGCCGACCTCACCATCCGCATCGTGTGCACCGACGGCGAGAACAACACCAGCCTCGGCGGCTGACGCGCCCGGCCGGCCGGAGGGCCCGCGGCATGTCGGCCGCCCACGGACCGGATCGGGCGGCCCCAACGCCTCGATCCGGTCCCGTTCCCGGCGCCGAGCCCGGCCCCGGCGCCCTTCCCGGCCCTTCGGCTCAGTCCGTCGAGCGCGGGCCCAGGATCGCGCACGTGGTGGTGGCGTGTGCGTACAGCTTGCCGGTCTCGGCACCGACCACCCTGGCCTCGGCGGTGGCGATCGTCCGGCCGAGGTGCACCACCTCGCCCTCGCAGCGCAGCAGGCCGGTGTCGGCGAACACCGGGCGCACCATGTGGACGTTCAACTGGGTGGTCGTGTAACCGAGTCCGGCGGGCAGGCGGCTCAGGACGGCGCAGCCGAGGGCCGAGTCGAGCAGGGTGGCGAGGAAGCCCCCGTGGACGGTGTTCATCGGGTTGTACAGGTGGTCACCGGGCTCGCCCTCGAACACCGCGAACCCCGGCTTGGCCGCGGTGAGGTGGAAGCCCAGCGTGCTGCAGATGGAGGGCTGGATCCGCCCGGCGATGATCTCCTGGAGGATCTCCTCACCGGTCAGGTGCGCGTAGGCGGTCAGCGGCGGACCGGCCGTCCACGTGTGGGTGCGGGTCCGCAGTTCCCCGGTGACCAGCGGATTCGGCTCGTCGGTCGCAACCTCTTGATTCGTCATGGGATCAACCTGCCTTGTTCCCGCCCTTCCCTCAAGTGTCGCCCGGCACCGGGAAGTCGGCGCCGAGACGGTCGGCTTCGGGGTGGTGGTGCACGCCATGCCGGGCCGCTGGACGGCGGTCGCGCGCCACATGGCCACGGTGCACGGGAGGCGACACGCTGCACGGCATCCACGTCGACTCCTCCCCCACCCAGGAGCCTCCGATGTCCGTCCTCGCCGCGCTCGCCCGTACCTCCGCCGCCGCCGTGCTGACCGCCGGCACGCTCACCGGGACACTGGCCGCCGGGGCCGCTACTGCCTCCCCCACCGCCGCAGCCGCCGCGACCGTCTCCCCCGCCGACTCCCCGGCCGATTCCGCGGCCGGCACGTTCCAGCAGGTCACCGGTTTCGGCAGCAACCCCGGCGACCTCGCGATGTACGCCTACACCCCCGCCGGACTGCCCGCCGGCGCGCCGCTGGTGGTCGCGCTGCACGGCTGCCTCCAGACCGCCTCCGACTACTACCAGCACTCCGGCTGGACCAAGTTCGCCGACCTGTACGGCTTCGCCGTGGTGTTCCCCGCGACGAACGGCGCCAACAACAGCCTGTCGTGCTTCAGCTGGTTCGACGCGACCAAGGACGCGCGGGGCACCGGAGAGGCCGCTTCGGTGGCCCAGATGGTCGCCAAGGCCGAGGCGCTGTACGGCTCGGACGGCCACCGGGTGTACGTCACCGGGCTCTCGGCCGGCGGCGGCCTGGCGGCCGACCTGCTGGCCGACTACCCGGACGTGTTCGCCGGCGGTGCGATCGACTCCGGCCTGCCCGCGCACTGCGCCACCACCCAGGGCGCCGCCTCCGCCTGCCAGAACAGCGACCAGGGCCTCACCCCCGCCCAGTGGGGCGACAAGGTCCGGTCCGCGGACCCGGGGTACACCGGGCCGTGGCCGCGGGTCGCGGTCTGGCAGGGCACCTCGGACACCGTCGTCCGGCCGGTGAACGCCACCGAACTGCGCGACCAGTGGACCGACGTCTGGGGCCTCCCCCAGCGCCCGACGTCGAGCCGCGCCCTGCCGGGCGGCACCACCGAGGAGTTGTACGCCGACCCGGGCGGCCGGCCCGCCGTGGCGGTGTACTCCGTCGCCGGGATGAGCCACGGCCTCGCCGTCGACCCGGGCTCCGGCGCCGATCAGTGCGGCGCGACCGGCAGTTACTTCCTCGGCACCATCTGCTCCTCCTACTACACCGCGCAGTTCTGGGGCCTGTCCGATGGCGGCGGGCCCACCACCCCCGGTCTGCCGGCCCCGACCGGGCTGACCGCGTCCGCGGCCGGGCCGGACTCGATCGGCCTCTCCTGGCAGGCCGTCAGCGGCGCGGTGTCCTACCAGGTGCTCCGCGACGGCTCGCCAGCCGGCACCACGACCGGCACCTCCTTCACCGACACCGGGCTGGCTCCCGGCACCTCGTACACCTACACCGTGGCGGCGGTGGACGCCTCGGGGACCCTGGGCGCCAGGTCGGCGGCGGTGACGGCGAGTACCAGCGGCAGCGCACCGCAGTGCTTCACCGACAGCAACTACGCCCAGGTGCAGGCCGGCCGGGCCACCGAGAGCGGCGGCCTCACCTACGCGCTCGGCTCGGGGCAGGACATGGGCCTCTGGAACACCTTCGTCACGCACACCCTGCGGCAGACCGGACCCGGCTACTACGTCCTCGCGGACGGTCAGTGCTGAACGGCGCATCCGCCGTGCCTCCTCTCACGATCGCAGTCCCTCGAACAGGTCGGCCTCGGGCAGTTCGGCGACGGCCGGCACGCAGGACCGGGCGAGGTGGTAGTCCTCCGTCGGCCAGACCTCGCGCTCGATGTCCCGGGGGTGGGCCATGAAGGCCACCCCGGGCTCGACCTGGGTGGCGTGCGCGAGCATCGCGGCGTCCCTGACCACGAACTGCTCGGCGCACGCTATCCGCGTGGTGGTCGCGAGGGCGGGCGGGGTGTCCGGCCAGCCGGCGAGCAACTCGCCCATGGCCGACGGGACGCCCCGTTCCGTCATCGCGTCGTGCATGGTCTGGAACCAGGCCCGGGAGAGCGCCAGGTGGTAGTAGAGCTTCGCCGCCTGCCACGGCTCCCCCGCCGCCGGATAGCGGTCCGGATCGGCGGCGGACTCGAAGGCCTCGACCGAGACCCGGTGCGTCATCACGTGGTCCGGGTGCGGGTACCCGCCGGTCTCGTCGTACGTGATGACGACGTGCGGACGGAACTCCCGGATCAGGGCGACCAGCGGGGCCGCGGCCACCTCCAACTCCTGGGCCGCGAAGCAGTCCTCGGGCAGGTCCTCCCCGGGCCCGGGCATCCCGGAGTCGGTGAAGCCAAGGAACTGCTGGCGCACGCCCAGGATCTCGCGGGCGGCGGCCATCTCCTGGCGTCGGATCCGCGGGAGGTCGGCCCGCACCTCCGGGCGGTCCAGCGCCGGGTTGAGGACGGAGCCGCGCTCGCCGCCGGTGCAGGTGGCCACCAGGACGTCGACGCCCTCGGCCGCGTACCGGGCGAGCGTGGCCGCGCCCTTGCTGGACTCGTCGTCGGGGTGCGCGTGAACGGTGAGCAGGCGGAGTCCGCCGGGGTGCTTGGTGAACATGAGTACTCCTTGGAAGTTGATCATTGAGGTGAGCGAACGGGACCGCCGCGCGGTTCCCGGATGAGACGGCTCCCCTGTCGTGCCGTCAGACCTGCTTGCGGGTGCCCGGGTAGAGCAGGGCGGGGGCTATCGAGAGCGCGGAGAGGGCCAGCACCCACCAGAAGGTGTCACCGAAGGCCGCGGCCGGGTGGCCCGGGTGCCCGCTCCGGGCCTGCTGCAGGACCAGCGTCAGCACCGCGGTGCCGAGGGCGCCGCCGAGCCGGTTGAGCACGTTGACCGCGCTCGCGGCGGCCGGCACCTGGGCCTTCTCCACGCTGGAGTAGACCGCCGCCATCCCCGGTATGAGGATGATCCCCATGCCGACGCCACGCAGCGTCAGGGAGGCCGCCAGCAGCCGGTCCGCCGGACCGCCGCCCGCGCCGAGCCGGGTGAAGGCGAGTGTGCCGAGCAGCGAGCAGGCGATGCCGAGCAGGATCAGCGGACGCGGTGCGAGCCGGTCCGCGATCCGCCCCGCCAGTAGCGAGGTGACCGCCGTGCCGAGGGCCTGCGGCGCCAGGAGCAGCCCGGCCTCCACCGCGCCGGCGTGCTCCACCTGCTGGTAGTAGAGCGGCACCAGGAACATCGAGCTGTAGAGCGCCGCGCCCTGGAGGAAGGAGTTCGCCGTCGCGACCGCGAAGCCGCGCCGCGCGAAGAGCCGCAGGTCGATCAGCGGCGCCCGGCCCCCGCCGGTGGACGGGCGCAGCGCGTGCCACCCGTACGCGAGGAGGAGCAGGGCCCCCGCCGCGGCCGCCGCCGGGCCGGCCCAGCCGCCGTCAGCGATCACCGACAGCCCGTAGACCAGGCCCGTCAGGCCCGGGGAGAGCAGTGCCAGGCCGAGGCCGTCCAGCCGGGGACGGGCCCGCGCGGGGCCGCCCTCCGACGGGAGCCAGCGGAGCGCCAGCAGCACGGTGACCAGCCCGACCGGCACGTTCAGCAGGAACATCCAGCGCCAGCTCAGGTGATCCAGCAGCACACCGCCGAGGATCGGACCGAGGACCGGCGCGAGACTGATCGGGAGCAGCAGCGTGCCCATCACCCGCCCGATCCTGGACGGACCGGCCGCCTGCACCATGAGCGTCTGCCCGAGTGGCTGGATCATTCCCCCGCCCATCCCCTGGAGGATCCGGAAGGCGATCAGGCTGCCCGTCGACCACGACAGCCCGCACAGCGCGGAGCCGAGGACGAACAGCACCACCGCCGCGAGCCACGCGCGCCGGGCGCCGAACCGCCCGGCGGCCCAGCCGGACAGCGGCATGACCAGGGCTATTGCCAGCAGGTACCCGGTGGACACCCACTGGACCGCCGCCATCGAGCCGTGCAGATCGCGGGCGACGGAGTCGATGCCCACGTTGACGATCGTGGTGTCCAGCAGTGCGAGCACCGGACCGAGCGCCAGCACCGCACCCATCTTCATCAGGCCCGGCGGCAGCGGCTCCCGCCCGGCATGAACCGGCGTCCGCCCGGCCATCCCCTCCGCCGGTTCCCTCTTCACCGTGGTGACCTTCGCGGTCATGGCCCCTCCCCGAGGTTCGACGTCGTGTCCACGCCCGTGCGGCCGAGGACTCCTCCGACGGCCTGTCCGGCCGCCGATGAAGAACTTAGGTCGAACCCAGTGATTAGGTCAAGCATAATTTCTGTGCTCGACCCAGCGAACTGCGCTAGGCTCCCGCCATGACCGACAGCACCCCGAACCTGCGCGAGCTCAACAAGCGCCGCACCCGCGAGGCGATCTCGCACGCCGCGACCAGGCTCTTCATCGACCGGGGCTTCGAGCGGACCACCATCGCCGAGGTCGCGACGGCCGCCGGCGTCGCCAAGATGACCGTCACCAACCACTTCCCGCGCAAGGAGGACCTCTTCCTCGACCTGCACGAGGAGATGGTCGCCAGGTACGCCCGAGCGGTCGCCGACCGCGCCCCCGGCGAGTCCGCCCTCGCCGCGCTGCGCCGCGCCTGCCTGGCCGAGATCGACCGGCGCGACGCCGCGCTCGGCTTCTCCGGCGAGGCGTTCGCCCGCACCATCACCGAGAGCCCCGCGCTGACCGCCCGGCTGCGCGAGCTGCACGAGCAGGGCGAGACGGCGCTCGCCACCGCCCTGGCCGAGGCCGCCCACGTGCCGCCCGGCGACTTCGAGAGCCGGGTCGCCGCCGGCCTGCTGGCGGCCGTCCCCCGGGCCGTCTCCACCGAGGTGTTCCGCCGCACCCTGGCCGGGGAGGACCACGAGGCCGTCGCGGCCGCCGTCCGCCCGTCCGCCGCCCGCGCCTTCGACCGCCTGGAGGGCGCGCTCGGCGACTTCGCCGTCCGGGCCGACGAAGCCGGGGCGACCGACGAAGCTAAGGAAACCGAGGTAACCAAGGAAGCCGAGGTGGTCAAGGCAATCGAGGAATGACCACGAACCGGGCGGGGCACGACCACCCGCCGGACCGCCGCCCGACCACGAACGAATGCACACCCGGCACCGAACCGAACACCCGCACCCCGATCGCCACTTGACGAAAGGTTGACCTGTTCACGGCAGAAAGTTGACGCCCGCCGCCCCTATCGTCGGCCCATGCCCATGCCCCCACAGCCCATCAGGCCGACGGCCCTGCCGGTCCTCCCCTACCGCAAGCCCACCCGCGGCCGGGACTACTGGGTCCTGGACAACGTCCTGCCCGATCCGGACGCCGTCCGCGAGCGCGTCCTGGCCCGCGGCGACTGGACCGAGGGCTACCCGCACCGCCCGGAGACCTGGCCCGGCCTGCGCACCATGCCCGGCCTGGAGCCCGGCGAGCTCGCCCGCGTCGAGGCCCAGGTCCGCAAGGCCACCGGCGCCTCCCGGCTCTGGGTCCAGAGCACACCGGGCGGCGGCACGCTCAACCACAACTGCGTCCAGGTCGTCGGCGCCGGCGAGTCGGAGTCCCGTCCGCACACCGACTCTCGGGCGCTCTGCCGCTACGCCGCCGTGCTCTACCTGAGCCCCGGCGCCCCCAAGGACGCCGGCACCAGCTTCTACCGCCAGCAGTTCCCCGGCGGCCGGCTCGGCGGCAACCTCGTCAACGCGCCGCACAACAACCTCGTGGAGGCGCTCGGCACCCGCCACGTGCCCGCCGACCACTTCACCGAGGACGTCCGCGTCCCGAACCGCTACAACCAGCTGCTCCTCTACCACGCCAACCTCATCCACAGCGCCACCACCTACTACGGCACCGAGCTGGCGGACCGCCGGATGACGGCCGTCTTCTTCTGGATGGCCTGACGCGCCGCCGGCCGACCGTCCCGGCAGACGGCCCGGCGGAGGGCCCGATGACCGGCCCGACGGACGGCCCGATGACCGGCCCAACGGACGGCCCGATGACCGGCCCGACGGACAACCCGACCGAACGGCACGCACCTTCACCATGGATCACCCGCGAGTCCTCCTGCTCGACGCCGCCCCCGGCCCGCTCCTCGACCGCGAACTGGAGCGCCTGACCGGCCACCGCCTGGCCGTCACGCTCAACCTCCGGCGCGTCGAGGACCGGGCGGGTGCCCAGTCCGCCTGGTCGGAGCTCGTCGAGTTCACCGACCTCGACCCCTTCGACGAGGCGGCCCTGACCGCCGAGTTCAGCCGCGGCCCGGGCTTCGACGCGCTCAAGTCCCGCGCGGGCGTGCCCCTGCGCGCCGCCTTCCTCGCCGCGGCGACGGCCCCCGAACGACACCGCCCGCTGCGGGTGATCGGCCGCGCCGGAGCCGGCACCGACCACGTGGACCTGGCCGCCGCGGCCCGGTACGGCATCACCGTCACCCACACCCCGGGCTCCAACGCGAACGCCGTCGCCGAGTTCGCCCTCGCCCAACTGCTCACTCTCACAAGGGACCTGTCCGCCCACAACGAGAGGTCACACCGAGGCGCCTGGGGCGCACCCGCGACCCCGCCACGCGAACTCTCCGAACTCACCCTCGGCATCGTGGGACCGGGCCTGATCGGCACGGCACTCGCGACACGCGCGTCCGTCCTCGGCATGACCGTCCAGGCACACGCGCGCCGTCCGACCGCGCCACCGACACGGCACGTCCCGTCTCTCGACACCCTCCTCGCCACCAGCGACGTCGTGTCCCTGCACCTCCCACTCACCCCGCAGACGCGCCAATTGATCGGCCGACGCGAACTCGCCCTGCTCCGACCGGGATCGGTGCTCCTCAACACCGCGCGCGGCGGCATCGTCGACGAAGCGGCGCTCGCCGACGCCCTGCGCGACCCCACCCACCCCCTCGCGGCCGCCGCCGTGGACACCTTCGCCCACGAGCACGCCGCCTTCGCCTCGCCCCTGTTCGGCCTGCCCAACGCCCTGCTCACCCCGCACGTCGCGGGCATGACCCGAACGGCCATGGCCGAGGCCGCCCTCCGCTGCGCCGACCACCTCGCCGCACTCCTCGCCGGACGCCCCGAAGGCATCCCGGTCGCCTCACCTGCCCGGTAGCAGCACCCGGCCCGCGACCCCGCCGGCCGCCCCTGTCACGCCCCTGTCACAGAGCGCGCGAACCGCTTGACCCGGCCGGTCCCCGCCCGCCGACAGTGGGTCATGGACGAACGCTGCATCATCCTCGACATCGGCGGCGTGCTGGAGCACACGCCGCGAACCGGCTGGATTCCTTACTGGGAACGGGAGTTGGGCTTGCCGCCGGGCACCGTCGACCAGCGTCTGGAGGACGTCTGGCACGCCGGCTCGATCGGCGCCGTCGACGAGGCGGAGGTGCGCCGACAGGTGGCCGCCCGACTGCGCCTCGACCCGCCCCGGGCGGCGGCGTTCATGGCCGACTTCTGGGCGGAGTACCTCGGGACGCCGAACGTCGAACTCATCGCCCACGTACGCGGCCTGCGGCACCGGACCCGGCTCGGGATCCTGAGCAACAGCTTCGTCGGCGCCCGCGAACGCGAGGTGAGCCGCTACGGCTTCGACGAGCTCGTCGAGGACGCCGGGCACATCGTCTACTCACACGAGATCGGTGTGGAGAAGCCCGACCCACAGGCTTTCGAGAAGGCTTGCACGATCCTCGGCGTCCGCGCCGCCGACTGCCTCTTCGTCGACGACCACGCGCCGAACGTCGAAACCGCCCTGACCCTGGGCATGCAAGCACACCTGTTCGACGACAACCACCGGACGATCGCCCGCATCGCCGAATTCCTTTCCACTGACGGCGAGTTCCGAAACTGACGGCCGATAACCCATTGACGGAGTGAGTACTCACTCCGCATCATGGAGCCATGACCGAGACACCTGGCACCCAGCCCGCCCGACGCCGGGCACCCGCGATGGACCCGGAGCAGCGGCGCGCGATGATCGTCGCCGCCGCGCTCCCCCTCGTCGTCGAGTACGGCGCGTCCGTGACGACGGCCAAGATCGCCCGGGCCGCCGGCATCGGCGAGGGCACGATCTTCCGCGTCTTCGACGACAAGGACGCCCTCCTCGCCGCGTGCATGGCCGAGGTCCTCAACCCCGACGACACGATCGCCCACCTCGCCGCGATCCCCCTGGACCAGCCCCTCGCCGACCGGCTGGCCGAGGCCGCCGACGTCGTGCGCGGACACCTGACCCGCATCGGAGCCGTGGCCGGAGCCCTCATGGCGGGCGGTCGGCTGGAGCGGCCCGGGCCCGGCCCGGACGGCAAGCTGCCCGACCGCGAAGCCGGACTGGCCCGGCCGCGCGCCGCCCTCGCCGCCCTGTTCGAGCCCGACCGCGACGCGCTGCGGCTCAGCCCGGAACGCCTCGCCGACGCCTTCCAGCTGATGATCATGTCCTCCGGCCGCCCCGGCGCCCCCGACCCGCTCACCACCGCCGAGCTCGTCGACCTCTTCCTCCACGGCGCCCTGCAGAGCGCCCCGCGGTGACCGGACGCCAGGCGACTGCCCCGGACCGGAGCCGTCGATCACCGCAACGGCGAGGCTCCGCAGCCACCCCCGGGCCCAGCCGGAACGCTCCGGTGGGCTGAGCCGCCCCGGCGTCCCGATGGCGGCGCCCCACCTCGGTGTAGGCGCCGCCATCGCACACCCGTACACCGGCCGCTCGGCCATCGGCGTCTGCCCGGGTTGGCGGCCGTCACCCCCGGGGAGGCTGAGCGGCATGAACCAGCCCGCACTCCCGATCACCGAAACGATCACCGAAACGACCGCCGAAGCAACCGCTGAAGCAATGGCCGAAGCGACCACCGAGACCGTCCGCCCCGACTGGGCGGAGATCGACGGGCTCCCGACGCTCGACCTCCTGCACCTCATGAACGCCGAGGACCGGACCGTCCCCGTGGCCGTCGCCGGGCAGCTGGAGCGCATCGCCGCCGTCGTGGACGGGGCCGCCGAGCGGATGCGGCGGGGCGGGCGCCTGATCTACGCGGGCGCCGGGACGGCCGGGCGGCTCGGGGTGCTGGACGCCGCCGAGTGTCCGCCGACCTTCGGCACCGACCCCGGCCGGGTCGTCGGGCTGATCGCCGGCGGTCCGGCGGCCGTCACGTCGGCGGCCGAGGGCGCCGAGGACCGCGCCGACCTCGCCGCGGCGGACCTGGCCGCCCTGGCACTCACCCCGGACGACACCGTGATCGGCGTCTCCGCCTCCGGCCGGACGCCCTACGCGGTGGCCGCCGTCCGGTGCGCCCGCGCCGCCGGTGCGCTCACCGCCGGGCTGGCGGGCAACCTCGGCTCGGCGCTCGTCGCGGCCGCCGAGCTGCCGATCGAGGTGGTCACCGGCCCGGAGGTCCTGGCCGGCTCGACCAGGCTCAAGGCGGGCACGGCGCAGAAGCTCGTGCTCAACCTCGTCTCGACGGCCGTCATGGTCCGCCTGGGCCGTACCTACGGAAATCTGATGGTCGACGTCCGCGCCACCAACGCCAAGCTGCGTGACCGCGCCCGCCGGATCGTCACCGAGGCCACCGGCGCCGCCGACGCGGACGTGCGCCGCGCCCTGGCGGCGACCGACGGCCGGGCCAAGGACGCGGTCCTCGTCCTGCTCGCGGACGTCGACGCGCCGACCGCCGCCCGTCTGCTCGCGGACTGCGACGGCCGGCTCCGCGAAGCCCTCAAGCGCGCCTGAGGGGTCCTCAGCCGAACGTCAGCTCGGCCTTCCCGGCGACCGCCCCGAGCCGCGGGAAGGAGTGCGCCACCGGCGCGCGGTGCTCCTCCTCCGTGAGCGCGGTCATCGCGTCCTCGACGAACACGACCTCGTAGCCGAGGTCGACGGCCGCGCGGGCCGTCGACTCGACGCCGAGGTTGGTCGCGATGCCGGCCAGCACGACGGTCCTGACGCCCCGCGCCCGCAGCAACTCGTCCAGCCCGGTCGCGTGGAAAGCGCCGATCGTGCGCTTGACCACGACCTCGTCGGCCACCGCCGCGACCTCCGCGACCAGGTCGCTGCCCGGCGGCTGCTCGGCGACGTTCGGCCGCTCGACGCGCACGGCGACGACGGGGGCACCGGCCTCGCGGAAGACCCCGGCCAGCTCCAGCGAGGCCGCGAGGACCTCCGTGCCGGGGCGCGGGGCGAGCGGGTTGGCGACGATCCGGTCCATCAGATCGACGAGGACGAGCGCGGTGCTGTGGGCATCGAGGGTTCGCATGGCGCTCACGCTAGTGGATCTCCCGGCACCCGGAATCCGCCCCCTCTCCTCAAGCGGACTCCCCGGACTCCCCGGACTCCCCGACCTCCCCGGACTCCCCGGCCTCCCCGACCTCGCCGGACTCCCCGGCCTCCTCGACCTCCTCGACCTCGCCGGACTCCCCGGCCTCCCGCGCGATCTCCGCACGGAACCCCTCGATCATGACCCGCAGCCCGTACTCGAAGTCGGCGTCGTGGTCGGCCATCCGCAGGACGTCGGCAGCCTCGCGCAGCAGCGGCAGGTCGCGAAGGGCGTCGTCGTCGTAGAGCGGCGTGTCGCGGTCCTCGGCGTCCTGCCGCCAGGCCTGCTCCTCGGTGACCCAGCCCATGATGTACCGGTCGACGGCGAGCAGCAGCCGCAGGGCCGTGCGCGGCCGCAGCCCGGCCCGGCAGAGGGCGCTCACCTGGGCCTCGACTGCCGGGAGTTCATCCTCGCTGGGCAGGGTGCCGGCGTGCACGCGCGCACCGTCGCGATAGGCGAGCAGCGCACGGCGCTTCGCGCGGGCGTCGGCGGCGATCCAGTCCGGCCAGTGCTGCGGGTCGGGGGTGCGGTCGGGCGGCAGGGCCTCGGCGAGCATGGCCTCGGCCATGAGGTCGAGCAGTTCCCGCTTGTTCTTGAAGTGCCAGTACAACGCCGGTGACTGGACGCCGAGTTCGCGCGCCAGGCGGCGGGTGGTGAGCCCGTCGATGCCGACCTCGTCGAGCAGTCGCAGCGCGGTGCGCACCACCTCGTCACGTTGCAGCGCCATGCCGACCGCCCTCCGAACCCGTTCCGCGTCGTTCGCCCGCCTTATTCGCTTGCCCACCAACTTTATCGCCGATAAGGTCGGCGCCGGAATTTATCAGTGATAAGGACAGCATCGAGGACCACACCCATGCCCACCCCGCCCTGGCTCGACACGGCGCCCTGGCGCTCCTCCCGGGACTTCCGCCTGACCTGGACCTCCGGCACGGTCACCCTGCTCGGCTCGGTCTTCACCATGACGGCGATCCCGCTCCAGATCGCCGACCTCACCGGCTCGCCGCTCGCCGTCGGCGCGGTCGGCGCGGTCGAACTCGTGCCGACGATCGTGTTCGGCCTGTACGGCGGCGTGCTCGCGGACCGCGCCGACCGCCGCACCGTCGCCCTCGTCACCGAGATCGCACTCGCCGTCCTCAGCGCGCTCCTCCTCGCCAACGCGCTGCTCGGCACGCCCGCGCTGTGGCCGCTGTACGCGGCGGCCGGGCTCGCGGCGGCGCTCCAGGGGCTCCAGCAGCCCTCGCTGGAGGCGATGATCCCGCGCCTCGTCCCGCACGATCAGCTGGTCGCGGCCGGTGCGCTGCTGTCACTGCGCTGGAGCGTCGCCGGACTGGCCGGCCCGGCCGCCGCCGGCCTGGTGATCGCGACGGCGGGCGTCCCGGTGGCGTACCTGGTCGACGTCGCCACCTTCCTGGTCTCGATCGCGCTGCTCGCCGCCGTCCGCCCGGTGCCGTCCGAGCGGGACGCCGAGGCCCCGCAGTGGCGCGAGTTCACCGAGGGCGCCCGGTACGCGGCCCGCAGGCCCGATCTGCTGGGCACCTACCTGGCCGACCTCGCGGCCACCGTCTTCGCCCTTCCCACCGCACTCTTCCCCTTCCTCGCACGGGAGTTGGACGCCGTATGGGCCCTCGGCCTGCTCTACGCCGCCTCGGCGGCGGGCAGCCTGGTCGCCGCCACCACCAGCGGCTGGACGAACCGCGTGCACCGGCACGGCCGCTTCGTGCTCCTCTCCGCCGCGGCGGTGGGCCTCGCGATGGCCGGCGCCGCAGCCGTGCCGCACCTGTGGGCCGTCCTCGCGTGCCTCGTCGTCGCGGGCGCCGCGAACTGGACCGGCGACACCTTCCGCAGCGCCATCTGGAACCAGTCCATTCCGGACGAACTCCGGGGCCGCACGGCCGGGCTGGAGATGCTCATCGGCTCCGCGGGACCGGCCCTCGGCGACCTGCGCGCCGGTGGACTCGCCGCCCGGCAGGGCATCCGCGCGGCACTGCGCACCGGCGGGCTCCTCTGCCTGACCAGCGCCGCCGCCCTCTCCGCCGCCCTGCCCGCCCTGTGGCGCTACGACCGCCGCACCGACCCGCACGTCCGGGCCGTCCGCGCGGCCGCGCAGGCCGAAGAGGCGGCGCGGTGACGCCACCGGGCCGCGCCGGGGCGGAGACGCCGCGTCCGGTCGCCGGCACTCGGCAGGCAGTACTCGGCAGGCAGTGCGAGAACGATTGACGTGAATACGCCGCCCCGGCCGCACAACCGTTGACCCCTTCCCCATCAGGCGCTTGGCTCACTCCGGGCCGGCCGCCGGGGAGTCGAGCGCGGCCCGCCGATCCCAGGGGAGGGACCACGATGAACCGAGCACGCCCGACGCGCCACGTCCTGCGCGCCGCCTGCACACTGGCCGCGGCGGCGCTGGCCTGCGCGGCGGCCGCGCCCGCGCACGCCGACGCGCCCACCGGCGCCACCGAGCGGGTGACGGTCGGCACCCCGGGCTCGCAGCCCGACGGCGCCTCGAACGCGCAGGGCCTGAGCGCGGACGGCCGCTTCGCCGTCTTCACCTCCAGCGCCTCCAACCTCCTGCCCGGCAGCGGCAACGGCCGGACCAAGGTCTTCGTCCGCGACCTGTGGACGGGCAAGGTCGAACGGGAGGACGTCAGCACCACCGGGGCCGACGCCGACCTCGACTCCTACGAGGCCACCATCAGCGGCAACGGCCGCTTCGTGGCGTTCACGTCCTCCGCGACGAACCTCGGCTCCGGCGCCGGCCGCGCCACCCCGGACGTCTACGTCCACGACCGCCTGACCGGGAGGACCGAGCCGGTCGCCGCCACCGATCCGGCGAAGCCCCAGACCGGCCACTCCGCCGGCACCCCGTCGATCAGCTGGGACAGCCGGTACGTCGCCTTCCAGTCCGACCGCACCGACCTCGCCCCCGCCGGCGTCACCCCGCACGGCGGCACCATCTACGTCACCGACCGTCGGACCGGGAAGACCCGCCTGGTCAGCATCGGCGCGGACGGCACCGCGGCCAACGGCTCCTCCGCCTCGCCGGTGATCAGCGCGGACGGCCGCACCGTCGGCTTCATCTCCAAGGCGACCAACCTCATCGCCCAGGACAAGCCCGGCGCCCTCCCCGAGGACGCCTTCGGCGACCGGCCCACCGCCGACGACCTCGCGCCCGGCAGCAGCAGCACCAGCCGCACCGGCACCAGCACGGGCAGCAGCCCCAGGATCCTCAAGCCCCGCAGCTACCCGTTCTACGTCCGCGACCTCGACGACGAGGAGACCCGCCTCGCCAGCCCGGACGGCAAGGGCGGCTCGCGCGGCGTGGAGAACCCGAGCCTCAGCCCCGACGGCCGGTTCGCGGTCTTCTCCGCCCCCGTCTTCCACGGCACCGGCCCGTGGGACCGTCACTTCGAGGTGTTCGTCCGCGACCTGGAGCAGGGCACCGAGCGCTCCGTCACCGTCGCCCTCCCTGGCACCACGGTCCGCTCCGACGCGTGGGAGGGCCGGATGACGGCGGACGACCGCTGGGTCTACTTCAGCTCGACGGCCGACGACCTCGTGCCCGGGGACACCAACAACGCCTCCGACGTCTTCCGGTTCGACCTGTGGAGCAACCGCACCGAGCGGGTCAGCGTGGCCACCGACGGCTCGCAGAGCACCGGCGGGTCGAGCGCCCCGTTCGTCGACGCGTTCGGCACCACGGTGCTGTTCACGTCGGAGGACGGCACGCTCGTGCCGGACGACTCCAACAAGCTCCCCGACGTGTTCGTCCACAGGTACCGGTTCTGACGGACCGCCACCGCCTCCGCCACCCCACCGGGCCTGCCGCGCGATCAACCGCGCAGCAGGCCCGTTCTGTTCACGTCAAGCGAATAGTTTCCACGACTCTGTTGACTGACACTTTGTCAACAGTTCACCATTCACGGTCTACCCGCATAGATCCCATGGTGGTGGCATGGACACACCGCCCGGCGAAGGAAGCCGGGCCGCCACAGGAAGCTCCCCACATGCTTCGTTCCCAGCGCCTCGCCCCCGCCGTGGCCGCCGTCGTCCTCACCGTCGGCGCGCTCGCCGCCGGCGGCACCGCGCACGCCGCCGCCCCCA
Organism: Kitasatospora sp. NPDC057936; assembly: GCF_042887525.1. Lineage (NCBI taxonomy): Bacteria > Bacillati > Actinomycetota > Actinomycetes > Kitasatosporales > Streptomycetaceae > Kitasatospora > Kitasatospora sp. NPDC057936. The sequence goes on along the minus strand of NZ_JBHVPD010000014.1, from coordinate 92,278 downwards.
CCCAGCACCGCGCCGCAGCGCCGCTCGACCAGACCTGCTCGCAGGCCTACCTCCCGCTGCCCGACCCGGCCTGCACCCCCGGCGCCACCAACCCGGACGTCACCCAGGCCACCATCGACGACACCATCTGCGTGCCGGGCTACAGCACGTCCATCCGCCCGCCGTCCAGCTACACCACCAAGCTGAAGATCCAGCAGATCGCGGCGTACGGCTACAGCGACACCAACACGTCCGACTACGAGGAGGACCACTTCATCCCCCTCTCCCTCGGCGGCCACCCGACCGACCCGAACAACCTGTGGCCGCAGCCGCACTACGCCACCGGCAGCAACGGGTCGACCTCGACGGACAAGGACAGCGTCGAGTACAAGCTCTACCGGGCCGTCTGCAACCACCAGGTGGACCTCGTCCCCGCCCAGCAGGCGATCGTCACCGACTGGACCACCGCCCTGTCGGTCCTCGGCCTGAGCTGACGGCCCGGGTGAGGGGGCAGGACCGCTGCCCCCTCACAGCGTCAACGCCCGCGCCGACGCCCGGATCGGAGCCGGGAGCTCGGTGACGCCCCGCAGGTAGCGGTCCACCGCCGCGGCCGCCGCCCGCCCCTCGGCGACCGCCCACACGATCAGCGACTGCCCGCGCCCCGCGTCGCCCGCGACGAACACGCCGTCCGCGCCCGTCGCGAAGCCGTCGTCCCGGGTCAGCGCGCCGTCCGGGCCGGTGGCGAGCCCGAGTTGGGGGATCAGCTCCTGGTCCGGTTCGGGCCCGGCGAAGCCCAGCGCGAGCAGCGCCAGCCCGGCCGGCAGGCTCCGCTCGGTGCCCGGCCGCGGCCCGCGGTCCGGCGGCTGCGCCTCGGCGAAGCGCACGGCCGCGAGCCGCCCGTCCGGGCCCGCCTCGAAGCCGACGGCCACCGCCGCGAACACCCGTGGCCCGGCCGCCGCCGCGCCCGCCTCCTCGTGCGAGGTCGTCTCCCGGTAGACCTTCGGGTGCACCGGCCACGGCTGCCCCGCCGCCCGGCGCTCCGGCGGGCGCGGGTTGATGTCGAGCTGGGTGACGGACGCGGCGCCCTGGCGCAGCGCCGTGCCGAGGCAGTCCGCGGCGGTGTCCCCGCCGCCGACGATCACGACGTGCCGGCCCTCGGCGGACAGCGGCGAGTCCGGGCGGTCGCCCTCGTCCACCCGGTTCGCCCAGGTCAGGTAGGCGATCGCCTGGTGCACGCCGGGCAGGTCGCGGCCCGGCAGCGGAAGTTCGCGGCAGGCCGTGGCGCCCACCGCGACCACCAGCGCGTCGCACCCGGCCCGCAGCTCCCCCGCCGCGACGTCCCGGCCGACGCGCACGCCGCAGCGGAAGCCGGTGCCTTCTTCCCGCATCTGGTCGAGCCGCCGGTCGAGCCGGTGCTTCTCCAGCCGGAACGGCGGGATGCCGTAGCGCAGCAGCCCGCCGGGGCGGTCGGCCCGCTCGTACACCGTCGTGGCGTGCCCGGCGCGGGTGAGCTGCTGGGCCGCCGCCAGCCCGGCCGGGCCCGAGCCGACCACGGCCACCCGCCGCCCGCTCGGTACGTCCGGCGGGCGGGGCCGGTCCCAGCCGCTCTCCCACGCGCGGTCGGCGATCGCCAGCTCGACGTTCTTGATGGTCACGGCGGCGCCGTCGATCGCGAGCACGCACGCGCTCTCGCAGGGCGCCGGGCAGAGCCGGCCGGTGAACTCGGGGAAGTTGTTGGTGGCGAGCAGCCGGGAGGCCGCCGCCCGCCAGTCGCCGTCGGCCGCCAGCCGGTTCCACTCGGGCACGATGTTCCCGAGCGGGCACGCGTCGTGGCAGAACGGGAGGCCGCAGTCCATGCACCGGCCCGCCTGCCCGCCGACGACCGGGAGCAGCGCCCCGGGCCGGTACACCTCGCGCCAGTCCCCCACCCGCTCGTGCGCGTCCCGCCGCGCCCGCTCCGCGCGCGGGGTGGTGAAGAAGGCCATCCGGTCTGCCATAGCGGCCTCCGGCAGGACGTGCCGTGCAGGGAACGTCCGGGGCGCGCCGGACGCGCCACCGTGTGGCCACCGTACGCCCACGAAGGGTGGGGGCGCGAGGGCGGCCGGACCTACGCGCGCCGGGTGAACTCCATGGTCCAGTTCGTCACCCAGGTCGCGCCGCCGTCCGTGGAGAAGGCCTGCTCCCAGCGCGCCGAGTCCGCCGTCACGCCCGACCACACGAACCGCGCCCGCACCGGCGTGCCGTCGTACTCGTCGTCCCCGAAGAACTCGCCGCGCCCGTCCGCCCACCGCCCGGCGACCGGCGGGAACAGCGTGCCCGTGCGGGTGCTGGACCAGTACAGCGACCACACCTCGCGCGCCGGGTCGTACAGCCGCAGGGTGAGCCCGGAGAAGCCCTCGGTCGGGAAGTCGATCTCGTCGACGTTCGCGTTGCCGCCGAAGTGCCGCGAGCCCCGCGTCACGCCCGGGAACTCCTCCCACGGGCTGCGCGGGTCGAGGAAGTCGGCGCGGCGGCGGTTGGCCACGTCCCATTCGCCCACGAGGAAGTCGAAGTCGGTTCGTCCGGTGTTGTTCTCAAGTCCCATGCCTGGACGCTAAGCCGGGTTCCCTGACATCGTGTGTCAGTGAAGTCCGAGGGGTCCCCGTGAAGTCCGCCCGCATGCTGTCGATCCTGCTCCTCCTCCAGACCAACGGCCGGATGACCGCCCAGCGGCTGGCCGAGGAGCTGGAGGTCTCGGTGCGCACCGTCTACCGGGACGTCGAGGCGCTGCAGGCCGCCGGCGTGCCGCTGTACGCGGACGCCGGGCACGGCGGCGGGTACGAGGTGCTGGCCGGCTACCGCACCCGTCTCACCGGGCTCAACGCGGGCGAGGCCGAGGCGCTGTTCCTCGCCGGGCTGCCCGGCCCGGCCGCCGCCCTCGGGCTCGGCCCCGCCCTCGCCGCCGCCCAGCTCAAGCTGCGCGCCGCGCTGCCGCCCGGGCTGCGCGCGGACGCCGACCGGCTGCGCACCCGCTTCCACCTGGAGGCGCCCGGCTGGTACGCGGAGGACGACGAGGTGCCGTTCCTGGCGCAGGTCGCCGACGCCGTGTGGCGCGGCCGGGTGCTGCGGGTGCGCTACCGCCGCTGGAAGGCGCCGACGGACGTCGACCGCCGGCTGGAACCGTACGGCCTCGTCCTCAAGGCCGGCCGCTGGTACGTCGTCGCCGGGCCGGGGCCGCGCACCTACCGGGTCGACCAGATCCTCGAACTCACCGAGACCGACGAGGAGTTCACCATCCCCGACGACTTCTCCCTGGCGTCCCACTGGCGCCGCCACGAGGCCGACTTCCACGCCCGCCTGCACCGCGGCGAGGCCCTCGTCCTGCTCGCCCCCGGCGCCGCCGCCCGCCTGAGCACCGCCGCCGCGCGCGCCGCCGAGGCCACCGGCGCCCCCGAGCCGGACGGCCGGACGCGGGCCGTGCTTCCGATCGAGTCGCTCGACCACGCCCACGCGGCCTTCCTCGCGCTCGGCACCGACATAGAGGTCCTCGCCCCGCCCGAACTCCGCGCCCGCCTCGCCGCCACCGCCCGCGCCCTCGCCGACCGCTACGCCGACAGGTGAGCCCGCCGGCCGGCCCCGCCCCCCGCCTGGAACCGCCGTGCACACGCCAGGGAGAATCCCACGCATGACCCACACCGTGCTGATCGCCGAGGACGACCGCGCCATCCGCGACTCCCTCACCCGCGCCCTGCAGCTGGAGGGCTACCGCGTGCGCACCGCCGCGGACGGCGCCCGGACGCTGGCCGCCCTCGACGAGCAGCGCCCGGACGTCCTGGTCCTCGACGTGATGATGCCCGCCCCGGACGGCCTGGAGGTCTGCCGCCGGCTGCGCGCCGCGGGCGACCGCACGCCCGTGCTGATGCTCACCGCCCGGGTCGAGGTCCAGGACCGGATCGCCGGGCTCGACGCCGGCGCGGACGACTACCTGGTCAAGCCCTTCGACGTCGGCGAGCTGTTCGCCCGCCTGCGCGCCCTGCTGCGCCGCAACCCCCCGGAGCAGCCCGTCGAGGACGTCCTGGCCGTCGCCGACCTGCGGGTCGAACCGGGCGCCCGGCGGGCCTGGCGCGCGGGCGAGGAGCTGGAGCTGTCCAGGACCGAGTTCGACCTGCTGGAGCTGCTCACCCGGCACGCCGGCTCGGTGCTCGACCAGGCCACCGTCTACGAGCGGATCTGGGGCTACGACTTCGGCCCCGGCTCCAAGAACCTCGCGGTGTTCATCGGCTACCTGCGCCGCAAGCTCGACCGCCCCGGCCTGGCACCGCTGATCCACACCGTCCGCGGCGTCGGCTACACGCTGCGCGCCTCGTGACCCGCCCGCGCCGCTTCGACCCGCGCCGGCTCCGGCCGCGCCCGGGCCTGCGCACCACCATGTCGCTGGCGTTCGCCGCGCTGGCCGTCCTGGTGGCGGTGCTGATCGGCGCCCTCGGCTACCACGCCGCCGCCGCGCTGATCCGCGACGACGAGAAGGCCGACTTCACCACCGCGCTCCAGTCGGTGGGCAACCAGGTCACGCGGCAGACGCTGTACCCCGGCGACTTCAACGGGCCGACCGGTCTGAGCGAGCAGCTGCTGCGCCCGATCCGGGTCACCGCGCAGGCGCTCGACGCCAACGGCGCCGTCCTCCCGGGCAGCTCCCACGTCGTCCTCCCGGGCGCGCCGGACGACGGCGACCTCGCCCGGGCCACCGCCCCCGCCCGGACGGTGATCGGCGTGCGGCACGTCGGCGACGCGACCTACCGGGTCGGCGTCGTCTCGCTCGGCGGCGGCCGGGGTGCCGTCCAGGTCGTGCAGGAGACCGGCGACGTCGAGGACCTGCTGTACGCCCTGCGGGGTCAGATGGCGGCCGTGGTGGCCGCCGTCGCCCTGCTCGCGGGTGCGGCCGGCTGGCTGCTCGCCCGCCGGATCACCGGACGCCTGGTGCGGCTGACCGACGTCGCCGAACTGGTCGCCGACAGCGGCCGGCTGGACGTCCCGGTGCCGGCCGCCGGGAGCGACGAGGTCGGCCGGCTCGGCCGGGCCTTCGACCGGATGCTCGGCCGGCTCGCCACCGCCAAGGAGAACCAGCGCCGGCTGGTCCAGGACGCCGGGCACGAGCTGCGCACGCCGCTCACCAGCCTGCGCACCAACCTCTCGGTGCTCCCCAGCCTGGACCGCCTGCCGCCCGCCGAGCGCACCGCGCTGCTGGACGACCTGGCCGAGGAGGCCAAGGAGCTGACCCTGCTGGTGGACGAGCTAGTGGCGCTGGCCGCCGAGCAGAAGGCGGACGAGGACCCGGTCGACGTGGTGCTGGCGGACGTGGTCCGCGAGGCCGCCGCCCAGGCCCGCCGGCGCACCGGCCGCGAGATCGCCGTGGACGCCGACGCGACCGTGGTCACCGCCCGCCCGGACGCGCTGGCCCGCGCGGTGGGCAACCTGCTCGACAACGCGGCCAAGTTCGACCCGGCCGGGGCCGCCCCGATCGACGTCGTCGTGAGCGGTCCCAGGGTCGAGGTGCGCGACCGCGGTCCCGGCATCGACCCGGCCGACCTGGAGCGCGTCTTCGACCGCTTCTACCGGGCCACCGCCGCGCGCAGCCTGCCCGGTTCGGGACTCGGCCTGGCCATCGTCCACGAGGTCGCCACCTCGCACGGCGGCACCGCGTTCGCCGTCAACCGGGACGGCGGCGGCGCCGTCATCGGCTTCACCCTCGGCGACTGACGGGCCGCGGACGCGCGAACGGCCCCCGGAACTCCTCCAGAGTTCCGGGGGCCGTGGCGCGCGGGGGCGTCAGGCGGCGGCGAACAGCCCCCGGCCGAGCCAGTCGGCGTCGTCCTTCACGCCCGGAAGGACGAAGAAGTACCCGCCGCCGGTCGGCGAGATGTAGTCCACCAGCGGCTCGCCGACGAGGCGGGTCTGGGTGGCCTCGAACTGCCGCACCACGTCCTGCTGGTAGCAGCAGAAGACGAGGCCCATGTCGAGGTTGCCGGCCTTGTCGATGCCGCGGTCGTAGTTGAAGCCGCGGCGCAGGATGCGCGAGGTGTCGGTGTCCGCGGTGCGCGGGTTGGCGAGGCGGATGTGCGCGTTGAGCGGGATCGCCTTGCCGTCCGGGTCCTTGGCGTAGTCCGGGGCGTCGTTCTCCTGGTGGCCGTCGAGCGGGGCGCCGGTGTCGCGGCGGCGGCCGAACATCTTCTCCTGCTCGGTGAGGGTGACGCGGTCCCAGAACTCGATCAGCATCCGGATGATCCGTATGACCTGGTAGCTGCCGCCGGTCGCCCACGCGGGCTCGCCCATGCCGTCGGTGACCCACACCAGCCGGTCCATCTCGCGGGCGGAGGCGGTGTCCGGGTTGACGATGCCGTCCTTGAAGCCGAGCAGGTTGCGCTGGGCGCCGTCGGGGCGGGACTGGTTCTGGAAGCCGTCGATCCGCCAGAGGATCTGCATCGCGCCGCGGGTGTGCCGGGTGATGTCGCGCAGGGCGTGCAGGACGGTGTCCTGGCGGTCGGCGCAGATCTGCAGCGAGAGGTCGCCGTGGAGCTCGGCGGCCTGCAGGTTGTCGTTGGGGAAGGTCTTCATCGGCGCGAGCTTGACGGGCTTGGCCTTGGCGAGGCCGTAGCGGTCGTCGAAGAGCGAGGCGCCGACGCCGACCGTCACGGTCAGGTTGTCGGTGGCCACGACCGGGCCGAGGAGGCCGCTGTCGGAGGGCGGCGCGCCGACGCCGAGGTCCGGCGGGGTGCCGCCGGCGGTGAGGAAGCGGATCCGCTCGGTCAGGGTCCTGAACAGGTCCTCCAGGGCCTTGCGGTCCTGGGCGATCACCTGGCAGGAGACGAAGGCGGCGTAGCCGGGCGCCGGGGTGGTGACGCCGGCCTGGTGCGCGCCGTGGAAGGGCACGACGCCGTTGGAGGCCGGGTGGCCGTCGCCCGCGGCGGCCGGCTCGGCGGAGAGCGTGAACGCCGCACCGGTGCCCGCCAGGACGGCCGCCCCCGCGCCCGCGCCGAGCGCCGCCCGCACGAAGCTGCGGCGGGCCGGGCCGGCCGGGCAGCCGCCCTGGCCGGCGGCCTCGGCGGCGGCCTGCTGCGCGGCGGCAGCGGCGGAAGCGCCGTGTGGGAACGGGCAGGAGCCGGTGGCTGCGGTGTGGTCGGTCATCAGGCGGCCTTCCGGATCTCGAGCAGGGCGGGGATGGGGGACAGGTCTTCGAGCAGCTGGCCGGTGGCGCCGTTGAGCCGGCGGCGGGCGTCGGCGGGCAGCTTGTCCAGCGGGGTCCAGCCGTCGGCGGTGCGGGCGGCCGCGACGAGGTCGCCGACGCGCTTCATCCCGGTGTTGACCCGGACGAGGACCTGCGGGTCGCGCTCGTCGAGCAGCGGCTGGAGGAGCGTCAGCAGCTCCTGGGTGCCGGCCAGGTTGGCCTGGGTGGTGGCGAGGCTGGTGCCGCTGCCCATGTCGGTGTCGCCGGTGAGCTCGAACTGGAGGGTGTTCTCCAGGATCTCGTGGGCGCGCAGCGGCAGGTCGGCCGGGTCGAAGTCCTGGGTGGGGAAGTCGTGCACGAGGGTGGCGACGTCGCGGGCGAGGCCGTCGGCGACGGGCGTGAGGTCCGCGGCGGACTGGCCGTGCCACAGGCCGTACTCCAGGCGCAGGAAGCCGGTGAAGCCCGGGTCCGCGGTCTTGTCGGGGAGCCCGTCGGCCCGGCCGTCGATCTTGCCGTCGAGGTCGGCGAAGGTGCCGTAGGCGGCGCCGAGCGAGGCGTACTGGAGGTGCGCGGTGAGCCAGTCCGCCCGGGCGGTCGCGAGGTCGCCGCCGTGGATGTCGGCCTGGAGCTTCTGGGACTGCGTCATGAGGGTCGCGAGGCCCTTGTTGACGTAGTCCTTGTAGGCGTCGAGCGGGGCGTTGAGGTCGCCGTCGCCGACCGGCTTGACGGCCTTGACCTCGCTGCCGCCGGTGACGTGCACGGAGGCGGAGGTGACGGACTTGCCGCCGGTGGGCACGCAGCGCCAGGCGTAGTCGCCGGTGCCGATGGTGGCGGTCAGGGCGCGGGTGGTGCCGGGCGCGAGGCCCTCGACCTCGCCGTAGACGGCGCCGCTGGCCGGGTTGACCAGGTACACCTCGGAGACCTTGTCGCCGGTGTTGCGCATCTGGAAGACCTGCTGGCCGGGCAGCGGGGCGGTGAAGCCCTTGCCGCACTCCTGCTCGGAGACGGCGACGGTGGCGGCGCTGTCCTTCTTGCCGTCGCTGACGGCGATGACGGCTCCGGCGACGACGGCCGGGACGGCGACCAGCGCGGCCGGGAGCACCCACCGCGGCCGGCCGGAGGCGGCGGGCGCGGTGGTCCCGGCAGCCGCCTCGGTGGCCTTCTCCTCCGTCTGCTCAGCCGCCTGCTCGGCCGTCTTCTCCGCCGTCTTCCCGGCGGCGGGCACGGCCTGGCCGGCGCGCAGGCCCTGCAGGAACAGCGTCATGACGATGCACAGGTAGGCGACGTAGGCGACGACCTGGAGGACCGTCATGGTGACGGTGAGGTTGAGCGTGCCCTGCACGAGCGTGGCGTACCAGGACTGCGCGTCCAGGTGCCCGCTGAGGTCGAACGCGTACGACGTGGAGCCGCCGACCAGCCCGGACTCCTGGAGGTCGCGCAGGCCGTAGCCGAGCACGCCCGCCGCGATGACGATCAGGCCGGCGCCGGTGATGGTGAAGAACCGGGTGAGGTTCATCTTGAGCGCGCGCCGGTACAGGCCCCAGCACAGGCCCGCGGCGAGCACCAGGCCGACCGCGGCGCCGATCAGCGGGCCGGTGGACTCACCCGCGGTGCGGACGTTGGTCCACAGGAAGAGGGAGGTCTCCAGGCCCTCGCGGGCGACGGCGAGGAAGCTGGTGAGCACCAGCGCGCCGGCGCCCAGCGCCAGCGAGGCCTCGACCTTCGAGCGGATCTCGGCCGACAGGCTGCGCGCGGAGCGGCGCATCCAGAAGACCATGGCCGTGACGAAGCCGACCGCGATCAGGCTCAGGATCCCGCCGAACGCCTCCTGGGCGTGGCCGGACAGGTTCGCGGCGGTGAAGGTGAGCACCGCGCCGAAGCTGAGGCTGACGGCGACGGCCGCCGCGACGCCGGTCCACACCTGGGGCAGGCGCCCCTTGCGGTCGAACCGGACGAGGGTGGCCACCAGGATCGACACGATCAGGCCGGCCTCAAGGCCCTCCCGCAGCCCGATCAAAAAGCTGGGAAACGCTTCATCCCACATGCAGCGGGCTCCTCCCCCGGTCACCCCGGGTCGTACCTGTCCTCGGAGTCCCACCGCGGTGACGGGGGACGGCACAGCCGAACGCCCCGGACTGGTTCGGTCCAGGGCGCCTCGGCTTAGCTTAGGCAAACCTTAGAGGTGCAGGGAGCCACTGAACCCGCCGCCAAGGTAAGGGTTAGGTATGAAACCCACCTTCCGTCTCAGCATTCGACCCGGCCTCCGGCGCGCCGCCTTCCCGGCGCACCAGCGCCAGGACTCAGCCCCACCACTGCTCGGGAACGGTCTCCGGCTCGGCCGGGACGCCGACGGGATCCGGGACGGGCGCCACGTGCAGGTCGCCGCCGTCCGCCTCCGCGACCTCGTGGCCGGCCTCCCGCAGGACGACCGCCGCCGCCCCGAGGACGGCGGCGCGCACCCCTTCGGGCGAATCGCCGCCCGGCGGCCAGCCGACCACCACCCCCTCCGGACCGGGGCCGATCCGCAGCGGGGACGGGCCGGCGGCGTCGAGTCCGGCGCGGGAGAGGGTCGCGGTCACGTCAGCGAGGAGTTCACGGTGATCCACCATTGGCGCAGCGTAGGCCGGTGGTCCCGCGACCCCGGGCCGCGGCGCGCGCCGAAACGGTTCGGCGGCACCCGAGCGCAGCACCGGCCGCGTCCCGGACGGCCGATCGCGGGCCCCGGGACCCCCGTCCGGCCCGACACGAGCGGCCGGACGGGCCGATGGACGTGCACAGTCGGCCCCCTGCCGACAGCATGACAGAGTAAGCGATCCATCACCCTGAGCAACGGGACCAGCGGTCACCAGCACCGCGGGCCGGATCCGCCCGGCGGTCCCGTATCGAGAGGTCCCATGATCACATCACTCCGCCGGCCGGCGTTCTCGCCGACGGGCCTCCAGCACGGCACGCCGAGGACGCCGGGGAGCCCGTCGTGAGAACCGACCAGCAGTCGCAGCCGGGACCGGTGACCACCAGTACGCGTGACCAGCCCGCGAACAAGGCCGAGGCCCTCGCCGACTGGGCCGACGGCCGCCTCGGCATCTACTCCCTGGCGAAGGCCAACCTGCGCAAGATCTTCCCGGACCACTGGTCCTTCATGCTGGGCGAGATCGCGCTCTACACGTTCGTCATCATCATCCTGACCGGTGTCTGGCTGACGCTGTTCTTCAACCCGAGCATGGGCGAGGTCGTCTACAACGGCTCGTACGTCCCGCTCAAGGGCATCCAGATGTCGGAGGCCTACGCCTCCACGGTCAACATCAGCTTCGAGGTCCGCGGCGGCCTGCTGATGCGCCAGATCCACCACTGGGCGGCCATCGTCTTCATCGCCGCGATGCTGACGCACATGATGCGCGTCTTCTTCACCGGGGCGTTCCGCAAGCCTCGCGAGGTCAACTGGGTCTTCGGCGCGCTGCTGCTCTTCCTCGGCATGTTCGACGGCTTCATGGGCTACTCGCTGCCGGACGACCTGCTCTCCGGCACCGGCATCCGCTTCATGGAGGGCGCCGTCCTGGCGGTGCCGATCGTCGGCACGTACCTGCAGTTCTTCATGTTCGGCGGGGAGTTCCCCGGGCACGACATCATCCCGCGGCTGTTCACCGTCCACATCCTGCTGATCCCCGGGATCATGGTGGGCCTGCTCGCGGCGCACCTGATCCTGGTCTTCTACCACAAGCACACCCACTTCGCGGGGCCCGGCCGCACCAACGACAACGTCGTCGGCATGCCGCTGCTGCCGGTCTACACCGCCAAGGCGGGCGGGTTCTTCTTCCTGGTGTTCGGCATCATCGCGCTCATGTCGGCGATCGCGACGGTCAACCCGATCTGGGCCTACGGGCCCTACCGCCCCGACCAGGTGTCCACCGACGCCCAGCCGGACTGGTACATGGGCTTCTCCGAGGGCCTGATCCGCGTCATGCCGGGCTGGGAGATCAGCGTCTGGGGCGGCCACACCCTGAACCTCGGGGTGTTCGTCCCGCTGATGGTCTTCCCGACCGTCCTGCTGGTCATCTGGTGCTACCCGTTCCTGGAGGCCTGGGTCACCGGGGACCGCGGCGAGCACCACATCGCCGACCGGCCGCGCAACGCTCCGGTGCGCACGGCCTTCGGCGCGGCCTGGATCAGCCTGTACCTGATCCTGCTGGCCGGCGGCGGCAACGACCTGCTCGCGACCCACTTCCACCTGTCGATCAACGCGATCACCTACGCGGTGCGGATCTGCTTCTTCGCGCTGCCGGTGGTCGTCTTCGTGATCACCAAGCGGTGGTGCATGGGCCTCCAGCGCCGCGACAAGGAGAAGGTGCTGCACGGCCGCGAGACCGGCGTCATCCAGCGGCTCCAGCACGGCGAGTTCATCGAGGTGCACGCGCCGCTGCCGCAGGGCCGGATGTACACCCTCACCTCGCACGACCAGCCGGAGCCGGTCGAGCTGGAGCCCGAGGTGGACGAGAACGGCGTGGCCCGCAGGGCCGGGCTGTTCACCCGCGCGCGGGCGAAGCTGTCGCGCGGCTTCTACGGCGAGGGCAGCCGGATCGCCAAGCCGACCGTCGAGGAGCACCAGGAGATCAGCAGCGGCCACGGCCACCACTGATCCCCGCACACGCCGAGGGCCCGCCGCAGCGTCTGCGGCGGGCCCTCGGCGTTTCGGCTTCCTGTCGCGGCGCCCTGTCGCAGCATCAGCCCCGCAGGATCGCGGGCACGGCGGCGAACAGCGCGGCCGCCAGCGTCACGGACAGGCAGAGGGCGGCCCACCGGGCGCAGATCCGCCGGCACTCGCTGCGGTAGCGGGCGGCGAGGCGGCGGCAGCGGTCGACGGCACGGTCCACGACCTCCTCGGCGTAGCGCAGCCGGTCGGCGGCGTAGGCCCGCTCCAGGCTCTCGCGCTCGGCGGCTGGCAGCCAGGCGAACTGGCCGGCGAAGGCCCGGGCGTCCCGTTCGGCCGCGGCGACCTCCGCCTCCCAGGCCAGGAAGCCCTCCAGGCGGGCGATCTCCACGCGGGTGTCCACCTTCTGCCGCGGGGTCCGCGCCTTCGGCGGACGCTGTCTGCCACCCATTGACCGCTCCTTCGTGCCGTCGCCAGCTCCTTCGCAGCGAAACCACGCAACTACTATCAGTGACGAACGGAGGGTGCCGGGCGACTCGCCGAGCCCCGGGCGCCGAATGGGGCCGCGAACTCCGGACACGCTCCGCGCACGGGCGTGTACCATCGGCAAGCATTGCGACGGTGCACCCCGGGCTGGCCGGGGCACGAGCCAGGAGGTCGGCCATGCCCGATGCCGGTCGGTTCAGCGGGGCGGGCGAGCAGGGCGAGCGGGCGGTCTCGGAAGCCGCCGCCGTCCTGGAGCGCGAGTTGGCGGCCGGTCTGGCCGACGCCAAGGCGGCGGGCGAGCGCCTCGTCGACGAACACCGCGTCGACCAGGAGGAGTTCGGGCGGCTGGTGCGCCGGGTCTCGGACAACACCCACGAACTGATCGACGCCGTCAGCGCCCGGGTGCTGGGCAACACGGCCGGCGACGCCGCCGAGCACACGCGCAGGATCGCCGAGAACGCCCACGACATCGTCGACCTGCTGCTCAACCTCAGCCGCCTCGCGCCGGCCCTCGCCAACCAGGGCCTGAGCACCGCCTTCGGACCGCAGCGCACCGCCGCCGGGGAGCCCGACGAGCGGCCCGGGGAGTGACACCGCCCCGGCTCACGGGCGGCGCCGAACTGGTCGAACGGGTGCTGGCCCGCTACCGGGAGCGCACGGTGGCCGCGCTGCTGCGGCACATCCCCGAGCAGAGTCCGCCCTACCTCTACGACCTGGCCGCCGACTACCCGGCCCGCCCCGGCAAGGGCCTGCGCGCGGCGCTGTGCCTCGCCACCTGCGCGGCCTTCGGCGGCGACCCGGGCCGCGCGCTCAACCCGGCCGTCACCGTCGAGCTGTTCCACAACGCCTTCCTGATCCACGACGACATCCAGGACGGCAGCGAGCTGCGGCGCGGCGAACCCACCCTCCCGGCCGCGTACGGCGTCGAGGTCGCGCTCAACGTCGGCAACGCCACCCACCTGCTCGGCCTCCAGCGGCTGATGGCCAACCGGCGGGGGCTGGGGGGCGAGCTGGCCTGGCGGCTGTTCGAGGAGACCGAGCTCATGTGCCGCCAGTCGCTGGAGGGCCAGGCCCTGGAGATCGCCTGGATCCGCGACAACGCGTGCGCCCTCGTCCCCGGCGACTACTACCGGCTGTGCCTCAAGAAGACGTCCTGGTACACCTTCCTCTACCCGTGCCGCACGGGCCTGCTGGTCGCCGAGGGCCCCTCGGCGGACTCCGGCCGGCTGGACCGGTTCGGCTGGTACCTGGGCGCGGCCTACCAGATCCAGGACGACGTGCTGAACCTCGCCGGGACGCAGGAGGAGTACGGCAAGGAGATCGCCGGGGACCTCTGGGAGGGCAAGCGGACGCTGATGCTGATCCACCTCCTGGAGCGCTGCTCCCCCGCCGAACGCACCAGAGCCGAGCGGTACTTGAGCCGTACGAGGTCCCAGCGCGGCCCGGAGGCCGCCGAGGACGTGCGGTGGCTGCTCGACCGGCTCGCGGCGTACGAGTGCGTGGAGAGCGCGCGGCAGGCGGCGGCCGGGCTGGTCGCGGCGGCGGAACGGGAGATCGATGGGGTGCTCGGCGCGACCGACGCCTGCGGGGAGCAAGAGGCGGACGAGGCACGGGAGTTCCTCCTCGCGCTGCCGGGGTTCGTGGTCGAGCGGGGACGCTGACTGCCGCAGGCCGGCCCGCAACCGGGACCCGTTCGCCGGACGGTCCTTCGGGACTGAGCCCGGGTCAACTATCGTCGTCGCCGGCAACGCTCCACGAGGGCGCGTTTCACGGGAGATGCGGAGTAGCTGTGCGCATCGGAATCATCGGCACGGGCGTGGTCGGGCAGACGCTGGCGAGCAAGCTGGTGTCGCTCGGCCACGAGGTCACGCTGGGCTCGCGGACCAAGGACAACGAGAAGGGGCTGGCCTGGTCCGCCGCGGCGGGCCCGCACGGCCACTGCGGCACCTTCGCCGACGCGGCGGACTTCGGCGAGGTGGTGTTCAACGCCACCGGCGGCACGGTCGCGCTGTCGGCGCTGCGGGCGGCGGGGGCCGAGCGGCTGGCGGGCAAGCTGCTGATCGACGTGTCGAACCCGCTGGTGTTCTCCCCCGAGGGCGAGCTCACCCTCGACCCGGTGAACACCGACAGCGTCGGCGAGCGGATCCAGCGGGAGTTCCCGGCGGCCCGGGTGGTCAAGGCGCTCAACACGATGAACGTCGCCGTGATGGTCGACCCGGCCGTCCTGCCGGGCGAGCACAACCTGTTCGTCTCCGGGAACGACGACGCGGCCAAGGCCGAGGCGGTCGCGCTGCTCGGCGAGTTCGGCTGGCCGGCGGAGTGGATCATCGATCTCGGGGACATCAGCGGCGCCCGCGCGACCGAGATGATGATGCCGTTCTGGCTGCGGCTCTACCGCCACTTCGGCACCGGCGAGTTCAACTACTCGTTCAAGCGCAACGCGTAACGGCCGCCCGAGGGGCCCGGGGGCGGCGCGCGGGGAGCGGAGCGCACGGGGGACAATGGACCGCATGTCCCGACGTCGCCCCGCTCCCCGAGCCGCCGCCCCCGCGCCCCGGCTGCTGCCCTCCTCCCGGTGCCCGTGCGGCCTGTCCGCCTCCTACGGCGACTGCTGCGGCCGGATGCACCGCGGTGTGGCGGAGGCCCGCACGGCCGAGGCGCTGATGCGCTCCCGCTTCAGCGCCTTCGTCGTGCAGGACGAGGCGTACCTGCTGCGCAGCTGGCACCCGGACACCCGGCCGGACTCGGTGGACTTCGACCCGGCGCTGCGCTGGACCCGGCTGGAGGTCGGCGCCACCACCGAGGGCGGCGCGTTCCACTCCGGGGGCACCGTCGCGTTCCGCGCGTACTGGACGGAGGGCGACGAGGAGGGGGTGCTCAGCGAGAACAGCCGGTTCGTCCGGCACGAGGGCGCCTGGGTGTACCTCGACGCCCTCTCGCTCGGCTGAGACCGGCTGCCCGCTCCCGGCTCCCGCCCGCACGGCTACAGGTAGTCGTCCAGACGCCCGAGGGCGTAGCCCTGTGCCGTGACCTCGTTCAGGACCTTGCGGAGCAGGTCCGGCATCGTGGCCTTCCAGTCCTCGGTGCCCCGGAAGTGGGTGAGGATGATGTCGCCCGGGTGGAGCTTCTGGTCGTCGTAGCGCCACTCCATGTGGTCCGGGAAGGCCTCCTCGTTCCACAGCGGCACCGCCTGGACCCCGCACGACCCGGCCGCGCGCAGCGTGTCGTCGTTGTACTCGCCGTACGGCGGGCGGAACAGCCGGGGGCGGACGCCGATCTGCTGCTCCAGCTGGTCCTGCTGGGTGCAGATCTCGTAGCGCTGGGTCTCGTAGTCGTGGATCTTCAGGTTGCGGTGGTTGATGGTGTGGTTGTTGATCTCCACGCCCTGGGAGTGGAGGTCGCGGAAGTAGCCGTAGTTCTCTCGGGCGAGGTAGTCGGAGACGAAGGCGCTGAGCGGGATCCCGAGCTCGGCGGCCATCTTGTTGAACTGCGGGTCCTTCTCGGCGCCGTCGTCGACGGTCAGGAACACCACCTTGTCGTCGGTGGGGACGCGGAACACCACGGGCGGGCGGCCGTCCTTGAGCTTCACGCCCTGCATCGCACGCAGCCGGGGCCTGGCGGCCGGGGGCGGGGGCGCCTTCAGCGGCGGCTCGGCCAGGCCCCAGCGCTGGGCGGTCTCGAACGCCGCGCGGACGGCGGTCTCCTGGCGGGCGACGGCCTCGCTGCTGCTCTCCTCCTCCTTGCGGGCGAGGCCCGGCAGCATGGGCGGCGCGGCGGGCGGGCGGGCCCCCGCCCGGTCGACGGCGGGCTCCCCGGCGGCCGCCGCCTCCGCCTGGGCGGCCGGTGCGGCGCTCGGGGCGTTGGCGACCTCCGCTGCCTTGGCGGCGTTGGCGGCCTTGGCGGCCTTGGCGGCGCCGGCGGGTGCGGCCTTGGGCCCGGCGGGTCCGGACGGCCCGGCGCAGCCGGCGACGACGGCGGAGAGGCAGACGGTGGCCAGCAGACCGGTCCGCAGACCCCTCCGGGCCGGGTGACTGCCCTTCAAACCCCCATTAATGCGATGATCTGATGGTGCGTTCATAACGCCACTGCTCCCCCGGAGGGCACCCCCGTCAATCCCCCCGTCACCCGCACGGCAGAACGACCCGCCCGGGACCTTGCCCAAGCTTTGCCCTGCGCAGGACCGCCGGACGGCCCCGCACGCACCGCGAAAACCCTTTGCCGCCGGGCCGCCCGCACGGCGACCATGCGGGGTATGACCACCGGCACCACCGCACCCGGCCCGGCCTGGACCGTCACCCCCGCCGACGTGACCACCGACGAGGCACTGGCCCTGCTGCGCGAGTACTACTACGACGTCGCCAACCGGTACGGACGGCTGCACCACGGCGAGGACTTCGACGCCGAGGTCCTGGAGGCCGGCCTGGCCGACACCCCCAGCGACGACCTCGCCGAGCCCACCGGCCTGTTCCTGATCGGCCGCTACGACGGCCGCGCCCAGTCCTGCGCCGGGCTGCGCCGCCTCGACGCCGCCACCGTCGAGCTCACCCGCGTCTACGTCCGCCCCGGCCTGCGCGGCACCGGCGGCGGCGCCCGCCTGCTCGCCGCCGTCGACTCCGCCGCCCTCGCCCTCGGCGCCGGGCGCATCGTCCTCGACACCCGCCTCGACCTCGTCGAGGCCCGCGCCCTCTACACCCGCCACGGCTACCGCGAGATCCCCGCCTACAGCACGGGCCCGTACGCCGAGGTCTGGTACGGCAAGGACCTCACCGAGGCGGCGCGGTAAGGCACTTGGGGCCTACCGGGCCAGCGCCTCGGCCAGCTCGGCGGACGAGGGCGGGTTCGCGCCGGGGCGCGAGACGGTGACGGCCGCGGCCGTCACCGCGTGCGCGAGGCAGACCGCGAGCGGGGCGCCGCCCGCGCGGGCGTGCAGGAAGGCTGCCATGAAGGAGTCCCCGGCGCCGACGGTGTCCGCGACCCGCACCGGGCGGGCGGCGACCTGCTCCCGGGCGCCGTCGGCGGTGAGCGCGACGGCGCCGGCCACCCCCAGCGTCACGGCGACGACGGCCGGGCCGAGCCCGAGCCAGTGCCGGGCGACGGACTCCGGATCCTCGTCCGGGTAGAGCCAGGCCAGGTCCTCGTCGCTGGCCTTGACCACGTGGCTGAGGGCCACGCAGCGCTCGACCCGGCGGACGGCCCCGGCCCGCTCGCCCATCAGCGCGGGCCGCACGTTCGGGTCGTAGCTGACGCTCGCCCGGCCGCGCAGGCGCTCGACGACCCCCAGCACGGCCGCCGCGCCCGGCTCGGTCACGGCCGCGATCGAGCCGATGTGCAGGTACTTGGGCACGTCAGGCCCCAGGAGATCGACACCGTGGGGAGTTCCGAGCGTCCAGCCGATGTCGAAGGCGTACTGCGCGCGCCCCTCGCCGTCCAGCTCGACGACGGCCGAGGGCGTCCGCGCCACGGCCTCCGCGCGCACCGTCACCCCGGCCGCCTCCAGGTGCGCCCGGATCAGGCGCCCGTGGGCGTCGTCCGCGAGCTGTGTGAGGAGCGTCGCCGCCCGCCCCAGACGCGCCAGGCCGTACGCGACGTTCGCCGGGCTCCCGCCGGGGTGCACTCGGTCCGGTACGCCGTCGGCGCGGACGACGTCGGCGACGCACTCGCCGATCACCAGGAAGTTCGGGGACGTGGTCACAGCGGCTCCTGGCGGTCCGGCGCGGAAGGGTCGGACCGCAAGCCTACGGCTGTGGGCGGGCATGAGAGTACGGCCGCCGGACCTGGCCAGGTTCTCCGACGGCCGTGGCCCCGCCCGTCAGGGGGCGGAACTCTTCGACCGTATGACGGAGGGCCACCGCGCCGCTACCGCAGTGCTCCGTCCGGGGGACGCGACCGTGTCGCGGTAAACCCGCCCGGGAGGCCGCGTCCGTCCACTACCATCCGTGCCCGGAACATCTCCCGTGCCGTCAACCCGGAGAGCGGTGGTCGCCCTGATCCCCCTGCGTCGGACCCGAGCCCGCGGCCGTGCCGGGCTCGCCCTGGTGCTCGCGCTCAGCGCGGCGCTGCTGACCACCGGCGGGCCCGCGGCCACCGCGGCGGACGGGCTGGGCGACCCCGTCTTCCCGTTGCTCGGCAACCGCGGCTACGACGCGCTCGCCTACCACCTCTCGTTCGCCTACCGGCCGGACACCCGCACCGTCGACGCCACCGCGGTGATCACCGCGCGGCCCTCCCGCGACCTGGCGAGCCTGGACCTCGACGCGCTCGGCCTCGACGTCCACGAGGTCCACGTGGACGGCCGGCCCGCCGCGTTCCACACGCACGACGAGAAGCTCACCGTCACCCCGGGCCGGGCGCTGCGTCGCGGCACCACCGCGCGGGTGCGGGTCACGTACACCGCGGACCCGCACGCCAGGCTCCCCCACACCGGCTGGGTGCCGACCGCGAACGGCTTCGCCGTCGCCGGGCAGCCCGCCAGTGCGCACACCGTCTTCCCGTCCAACGACCACCCCAGGGACAAGGCCCGCTTCACGATCGACGTCACCGCCCCGGACGGGCTGCTCGGCGTCGCGAGCGGCGAGCTCACCCGGACCACGCCCCTGGGCGACGGCCGCACCACCCGGCGCTACGTCTCCCGCGAGCCGATGGCCACCGAGCTCGTGCAGGTCTCGGTCGGGGACTACACCGTCCGCGAGCGCACCGGCCCGCACGGCCTGCCGCTGCGCGACGTCGTGCCCACCGCGCGCGCCGCCGACCTAGAACCGGCCCTCGCGCTCACCGCCGACCAGCTCGCCTGGGCCGAACGGCACCTCGGGCCGTTCCCGTTCGAGGCGTACGGGATCCTGCCGGCCGACACCGACGACCCGGACGCGTTCGGCTTCACCGGCCTGGAGACCCAGACCCTGACGCTGTACAAGCCGAACTTCCTGCGCCAGCCCGAGGCGGCGATCGGCTCGCACATGATGCACGAGCTGGTGCACTCCTGGTTCGGCGACAGCGTCTCCCCCGCCACCTGGGCGGACCTCTGGCTCAACGAGGGCCACGCCGACTACTACGGCCTGCTCTACCGCTACGAGCGCGGCTGGCCGGACGCGTGGGGCTACACCACCCTCGTCGACCGCATGCGCTACCTGTACGGCCTCGGCGACCAGTGGCGCCACGACGCCGGACCGGTCGCCTCGCCCACCGCGGCCGACCTGTTCGACA
This sequence comes from Kitasatospora sp. NPDC057936, assembly GCF_042887525.1. Taxonomy (NCBI): domain Bacteria; kingdom Bacillati; phylum Actinomycetota; class Actinomycetes; order Kitasatosporales; family Streptomycetaceae; genus Kitasatospora; species Kitasatospora sp. NPDC057936. The sequence continues at coordinate 72,767 of NZ_JBHVPD010000014.1, read as the reverse complement.
GCCAGCGCTACACCGGCGGCGCACTCGTGCTCTTCGCGCTGCGCGAGCGCGTCGGCGAGGACGCCTTCGACGCGATCGAGCGCACCTTCCTCGCCCGCCACCGGTACGGCAACGCGACCACCGCCGACTACATCCGCACCGCCTCCGAGGTCTCCGGGCAGGACCTCACCGCCTTCCTCACCGACTGGCTCTACGGCCACCGCACCCCGCCCATGCCGGGCCACCCGGACTGGACGGTCGGCGCGCAGCCGATGGCGGCCCGCGGGGCGGCCGGGCCCGTGGAGCACGGCTCCGGCACACTCTGACGGCGGGGCCGATCCCGTACGCCCCGGTCCGGTACGCCCCGATCGCGCCCGGCCCGTGCGTCCGGGCGCCCCGTGCGCGCCCCTGCGCCGCACGGGACGGGCGGCGCATCGTGGTGCCACGGCCCGCCCGCCGCCCGGCTCAGTCCCGGCCGGCTCGCGGGCCGTCCAGCGTTCCGGCCGGGCCGGGCCGCGGCCGTCCGCCGGGGCCTGGGAAAATATCCCCGGAACGGAGACAACCCGAACCGCGGGCCACCGCGTTCCACCTGCCGTGAGGACAACACCACGCACGCGGCCGACCGGGCCGCCACGGCGGACGGGAACGACGGGAACACCATGGCAGGGGCGGCGGGATGAGGGACGCGACACCGGACTTCGAGGAGTTCGTCGCCGCCTGCGGCCCGAAGCTGCTGCGCACGGCCTGGCTCCTGACCGGCGACCCGCACCAGGCCGAGGACCTGCTGCAGACCGCGCTCGCCAAGGTGTGGCCCAAGTGGGACCGGATCTCGATCGAGCACCCCGAGGCGTACGTGCGGAAGGTCCTGGTGAACTCGCACGTCTCCTGGTGGCGCCGCCGCTGGACCGGCGAACTCCCGCACGAGGAGCTGCCCGAGCCGCCGGTGCAGCGGGCCGACCCCTTCGAGGACGTCGTGCTCAGCCAGGTGGTGGCCACCGCCGTCCGGGCGCTGCCGCCACGGCAACGGGCCGTGGTGGTGCTGCGCTTCTTCGAGGACCTGAGCATCGAGGAGACGGCCGACGTGCTGCGCTGCACGACCGGCACCGTCAAGAGCCAGACGCACCGGGCGCTCGCCTCGCTGCGCGGCAAACTGCCGGTCAGGGAACTGATGTTGGACGGGGGACGGCGTGACGGGAACTGACTTCACCGACCCGGACCGGCCGGACGGACCCGGCGGCGCCGACACCGGGGAGGAGCAGGAGCTGCGGATCCTCCTCCAGCAGGCCGCGCCGCACCTCGCCGCGCCCGAGGACCGCATCCAGCGGATCCTCGACCGCGCCGACCGCACCCGGCGTCGCCGGCGGGCCGCCGGACTGGGCGCCGGGCTCACCGGCGGACTGCTCGCCGCCGTGCTGGCCGCCGCCCCGGCGATCGCGCCCTCGGGCCCCCACTCGGGCTCGCTGGGGGCCGCAGGGGCCCCGGTGCCCGCACCGAGCACGGCCGCGCCCTCGCCCTCCCCCGCGCCCGAAGGCCCGGACGCCGTGGGGCCGTTGGGGCCGGCGATCTCGTTCAGGTCGGTTCCGGAGATGGTCGTCAACGTGCCCAAGGGCTGGTTCACCCAGGACAGCGGCGGGTCGAGCCCCCAGCGCAGCATCGGCACCCTCGCCAATCAGGAGCTCATCCCCCTGTCCAGCTGCCCCGCGCAGCAGTCGATCTGCTTCCCGGTCGGGAAGCTGTACGCCGGCGGAGTCGTCCTGACCTTCCGGCTCGTCGACGACGCCGGCACGTTCTACAGGTACGTGGGCCAGTCCGGCCCGGGCGCGGTCACCGCCGTGGGCAAGGAGTGCGCGAGCGCCGGAGGCAGCGACCAGCTGGTCGGCTACCGGACCGTCGGGACCGGTGCGACCTCGACGCTGGTCGAGCTGACCGCGTGCTTCCGGGGGCCCTCCCTGATCGCCGCCCAGCAGGTGGCGCAGGTGCTGGAGTCGGTCCGCTCCGCGGAGCGGAACAGCCCTGCCGCCAAGGACTCGGTCGGCTGAGCTCCGCCGCCCCTGCCCTCCCCCGCACTCCTTCCGAAAGCCGAACCGCCATGTCCCTACCCCGTTGTGCCCTCGTCGGGCTGGGCGCGCTGCTCCTGGTGAGCTGCGCGCCCGGCCCGGCCGCTTCGCCCGCCACCTCCGTCAGCGCCGCACAGACCGCCCCACCGGCGACCGCTCCGGCCGTCACACCCGCCTCCGCGGGCCGCCCCGCACCGCCCGAACTTCCCACCCAACTCCCCGGAGTGGGACCACAGTTGCTCGCCGATGTCCCCGCCGGGACCAGGCAGGCCCTGGTCGTCACCGGCGACGGCGCCGACCTCTCGACCGGGCGGGCCACGCTCTACCGCGACGACGGCTCCGGCTGGCTCGCCGGACCGACCTGGCCCACCCGCAACGGCAACCGCGGCTGGAGCGCCGACCACCGCCTGGGCGATCTGCGCTCCCCCGTGGGCGTGTTCACCCTCACCGCCGCCGGCGGCAGGCTGCCCGATCCGGGATCCCGCCTGCCGTACGACCACGACGGGGGATTCACCGTCTCGGGCACGGGCTTCGAGGGCGAACCGCTCGCGGGCTCCTTCGACTACGTCGTCGCGATCGACTACAACCGCGTCCCCGGCTCGACCCCGCTCGACCCGCGCCGCCCGAACGGCAGCGGCCGCGGCGGCGGCATCTGGCTCCACGTCGACCACGGCGGCCCGACCCACGGCTGCGTCGGCCTGCGCGTCGACGACATGCGCGAGCTGCTCCGCGCGCTCGACCCGGCGCTGCACCCGGTGGTCGTCATGGGCGACGCGGCGGCGCTGGCGCGGTGAGCTGTCCATCCCCTCTCTTCCAGATTCGGCGATCGGCCGGGGAAGAACAAGACTGCAATTTCCGGGCGGAGAGGGGGACCCTGGCACCCATGACCTCTTCTCTCCCGGACACCGGGACCAGCAGAGACTCCCTCCCCTCGACTTCCGCGTCCCTGGCCCACGTCCGCTGGATCGCCGGCGGCACCGGCAGCGGCAAGAGCACCCTGGCCCGCCTGCTCGCCGCCCGCCACGGTCTCCCGGTGTACGACGGCGACCTCGCGGAGCACCGGTGGCTGACGCTCTGCACGCCGGAGCAGCACCCGTACCTCTCCGCCCTGCGCGACCTGCCGCCGGGTGCGATGTGGGACGGCCGCACGGCGGACGAGGTGCTGCGCGCGATGCCGAGCATGCACGGGGAGATGCTCGGCTTCGTCGTCGACGACCTCCTCGCCATGCCCACCGACCGGATCGTCCTGGTCGACTACTTCGGGATCCTGCCCGCCGACCTCGCGCCGCTGCTGAGCCGGCCGGGCCAGGCCGTCTTCCTCCTGCCGACCGCGGAGTTCCGGCGGGACGTGCTCCGCGCGCGCTACGCGGATCCGCAGCGCGCGCGGGCCACGTGGGGCGGCCGCGACCCCTCGGCGGTGCTCGCCGAGCGGCTCGCGCGCGACGCCCTCTGGGACGCGGAGGTCCGTGCCCAGGCCGCCGGCCACCGGCTCGACGTCCTGACCGTCGACGGCGCCACGCCGGCCGCCGACCTGGCCGACCGGGTGGCCGCCCGCTTCGGCCTGGACCCCGGGGCGTAGCGGGCGTCAGTACCGCAGGACGGCCGCGATGTGGTCGCGCGAGGCGAGCTCGCCGGACGGGACGAACTGCACGCGGGCGCCGGTGTCGAGGGCGCGCTCGACGATCTCGTCGACCATGTCCACGCGCACGTCCGGCCCGCCGTCGTCGGTGGGCACCAGGTGGGTGTCCGTCACCCGGACGGGCTGCCAGTAGTCCTCCTCCACCGCGACGACGGCGGCCCGGCCCTGCGCGACGTTCTGCCAGACCTCGTCGATGCCGGCGGCCAGGCCCTTCACGCCCTGGGCCTGGCTGAGGCGCTCCTGGACCTCGGCGACGGCCTTGCGGCCCTGGTCGGCCACCGTCGCCCGGACCGCCTCGGCCACCGCGGCCGGGGAGGCGTGGCCGAGTCCGCCGCGCGCGACCTGGGCGGAGGCGCGCTTGGCCGCCGTGCCGACGTCGTCGAGCAGGGAGATCGCCGCCGCCTCGCCGAGCACGTAGAGCGGGCGGGCGTCGGCCTCCAGGACGGCGGCCAGGGCGGTGTCGGCCGAGCGCAGGAACCTGCGGGTCTCCTCGTCGGTGAAGGTGCTCGGCACGTTGCCGATCCGCTCCGTGCGCTCGACGTCCCAGTCCGGCCGGACCTGGTCGACCGGGAAGCCGCCGTCGTGCGGCACCAGCTTCGGCCCGGAGCCGCTGAACAGGGCGGCCCGGTCGGCGGAGACGGTGAGCACCCAGTAGGGCGCGCCGGAGACGTACGCGGCGACCAGGTTGCGGGTCAGGAAGGTGTCCGAGACGACGACCCGGGCCGGCACCGAGCGCGGGAGCGACCACACCTGGTGCTCGCCGGGCGCCGCGAAGATCACCAGGCCGTCCTCGGCGTGCACGAGGTCGACCTCCGCGAGCGCGCGGTCCAGCTGCTCGACGACGTCCAGCCGGTCCGCCCGGCTGACCGCCTCGTCGGCCTGCAGCCTGGCCTTCGCCTCGGCGACGAGGTTGCGCAGGCGCACCGGGTCCTGGGTGTTGTCGGGCTCGCTGCGGTGGGTCGGCAACAGGACGGAGACGGCCGGGTAGCGCCGGGGGCGGCGCAGCTCGGCGAGGACGGCGGAGGTGAGCTCGGCTGCGTGCATCGGGTGCCCTTCGTGTCGCGGGGGTGGCGGGGCCTGGGACGGTCGGCGAACCCGGCCGGAAGGGAGGGGCGGAAAGATCGATTTGCCGGATTCGTTCCGGAACCCCTCCCCATCCCACCCCGCTCCTAAGCCCCCCGCCACCGGAACGCCCGCGCGCCGGGCCCGTAGCCCGCGCGCCAGGCCCCCGACCCGCGCGCCCGGCCCGCGCCCCCTGCCCCGTGACCCGCGCGGTGCGGGCTCGTTAGCCCGGGCATGAAGAAGCGCAGCATGCTTGCCGTGGCCTCGCTCGCCGTCGGTGTCGTCGCCTCCCTGACCGCCCCGAGCGCGCACGCCAGCGCCGTGGGCGGGCAGGAGGGTCTGCCCGCACCGCTCGGCTCGACGGCCGACCTGGCGCCGGGGCAGGTCGGCGACGCCGGTGGCGTGGTCGGGCACGCCACCGGCTACGTGACCGGGCAGGCGGACGGGCTCGTCCCGGTCACGCCCGCGTAGTCGGGGCGGCGGCCCGGCTCAGGAGAGCGGGGCGCCGAGGTCCTGGGCCCAGTAGGTGCCGGCCGGCCCGGCGGCGACGCCGACGCCGACGTCCTTGAAGCCGCAGTCCAGCAGGTTGGACTGGTGGATGCCGCCGTCCATCCAGTGCGACACGACGGCCGAGGGGTTGGTCGTGCCGCGGTCGAGGTTCTCGCCCCACTGGGACCAGCGGTAGCCGGCCGCGGTGATCCGGGCGTCGGGGTGGACGCCGTCGGGGTTGACGTGGTCGAAGAAGTTGCGGGCGACCATGTCGTCGGCGTGCTTCTGGGCGGCTCCGTGCAGCCGCGGGTCGATCCGCAGTGGGGCGCAACCGGCCTTCGCCCGTTCGGCGTTCACCAGGTCGACGAGTTGGCGCTCCAGGCTGGGCGGGGCGGTCGCCCTGGACGCGGTGGGCGACGGGGTCGGCGTGGGCGTGGCCGTGGGGGTGTCGGTCGGGCTCGGGGTCGGCGTCGGAGTGTCGGTCACGGCCGCCGGGGCCGGTACCGGGAGGGCGAGCGGCGTCCAGGTCGGGGTGTCGGGCGCGGCGGCCGGGGTGGTCGGCTCCGGTGCCGCCTCCAGCGGCTTCTCGGCGGGGGCCGGCCAGACCAGGGCGAGCGTCGTGACCGCCACGGCGGCCGCCGCACCGCTCACCAGGACGGCCTTCTTGGCGGCGAGCGCGGCCCAGCCGCCGTGCGAGCCGGCCCCGGTGGCGCCCGCGGTGCCCGCCGCGCCGCCGGCTCCGCCCGCGCCGGTGGCGCCAGTCCCCGCCGCGGAGGCGACCGCGGCCGCGGTGACCTTGAAGTGCAGCAGCACCGGCGACCCCATCGGGATCGGCACCAGCGCCAGCCCGGCGAGCAGCCCCTCCGCCGGGAAGAGGTCGCGGCCCAGCCGGTCGCAGGTGGCGCAGCCGCGGATGTGCCGGGCTATGCGCTTGCGCCACACCGAGTTCGGCGTCCCGTCGAAGCCGGCGGTGACCTCGGCCAGCTCCGGACAGCGCGGGTAGGCGCCGAGCGCCCGGACGACCACGCGGCCGGACTCCAGCTGCTTCTTCATCCGCTGCACCCGGACGGCGGTGTGCTGCGGGCTGAGGTCGAGCGACTCGGCGAGTTCGGCGCGGGTCAGCTCGCCGTTCGCCTCCAGCCACCACAGGGAGAGCAGTTCGCGGTCGTCCGGGTCGAGCCAGCGGGTCGCCTCCGCGACCTCCCGGCGCTGGCCGGAGAGGCCGAGCCGCAGGATGGTGAGGTCGGTGAAGTCGGCGCGGGGGTCGGCGACTTCCCACGTCTCGTCGAGGCCGCCGACGGTCGGCTGCTGCTGGCCCGCGGCGTGCCGGCGACGGACCTGGTTCATCGTGATCGCGACCAGCCAGGAGCGGAACGACGACGGGTCGCGCAGCCCCTCCAGGCCGTCCAGGGCGCGGATCATCGTCTCCTGCGCGACGTCGTCGACGTCGGCGTGCCCGCCGAGCGCGCGCCCGGCCACGTTGTAGACGAGCGGCAGCCAGGCGGCGACCAGCGCCTCCTGGGCCTGCCGGTCGCCCGCCTGGGCGGCGCGCACCAGGGTCGTCCCGGTGCCGCGCACGTCTGTGTTGCGCACGTCAGCGTTCTGCACGTCAGCGTTCATCGTCCGCACTCCGTCTTGCCGTCTTCCGCCCGCCGATGCCTCCTCGGAGACCCCTGGGGAGTGATCAGATAACAACAATTTGCGCGGAATCGGAAAACGGGCCGGTGACGGGCCCGCGGCGGGGTCACGCCGGGGCGGCGAACACCTGGGTCCACCACGGGCCGCCGGAGCCGGTCCGGACGCCCACGCCGAGCTGCTTGAAGGCGCAGTTGAGGATGTTGGCGCGGTGGCCGGGGCTGTTCATCCAGGCGTCCATGACGGCGGCCGGGTCCTTCTGGCCGCGGGCGATGTTCTCGCCCCAGGTGCTCCAGCGGTAGCCGGTCGCCTCGATGCGGTGGTCGGCGTGGTAGCCCTCGGGGCTGGCGTGGTCGAAGTAGTTGCGGTCGGCCATGTCGTCGCTGTGCGACTGGGCGGCGGTGGCCAGGCGGGGCTCGGCCGCGACCGGGTCGCAGCCGGCCTTGGCCCGCTCGGCGTTGACGAGGTCGACGACCTGCTGGGCGTACGAGGGGGACGCGCCGCCGCCGACCGGGGTGGGCGCGGACGTCGCCGCGGGGGCGCTCCCCGTGGCGGTGCGCTGGGCGGTGGTGGGCTTGGCGGTCGGGGTCGGCTTGGTGGTGGCGGTGGCGGTCGGGGTGGGCGTCGCGGAAGCGGAAGCCGTGGCGGAAGCGGAAGCCGTGGCGGTGGCGGTCGCGGTGGGCGACGGGGTGCCCGGGTCGGTCGCGGACAGGTTGACGGGCGACTGCGGTGTACCGGGCACGAGGGCCGGCCCCCCGCCGGCCCCGGGCACCTGGATGCCCTCGTGGGTGCCGGCCTCGGCGGCCATCAGCGCGTCCAGTGCCACCGCCTGCCCCGGGTCCCGGTCGGACTGCTTGCCCGCGTACGCCGCGTACCCGGCGCCCGCCAGCGCCGCGAGCAGGCCCGTCCCGGCCACCGCGACGACGACCGTCGACACCGGGACGAACGCGCCGCGCCTGCGGCCCCGCCTGCCGCGCCCTCCGTGGCGATCGGTGTGCCGCTCGGCTGCCCGGCGCGCGGCACGCCCTCCGGAACGGCCGCCCGCGCCGTCGGCCGATCCGGTCGCCGGGAGGATGGTCGTCCTGTCTTCGCTGTTCACCTGGCCACGCTTTCTGTCCGGGTCGGCGGTCGGGTGCCGACACCTGGGAGACCCTCCGGCGCGCCGCCGATAACAAAAAATTCCGAACGAATGTCCGGCGGACCGGTCACGGACCCCGCCGCGGGGACCGGGCACCGTCCGGACGGTGCCCCCGTGCCGTGTCTCCGTGCCGCGTCTCCCGGCGGGCGCTGCGGAGGCCCGACAGGGATTCTGGAGGTGTCCGAAGCCGTCCGCCCGAGGAGGTGCCATGGCCCTGCGCGAGCTCGCCCTCACCTCCCGGGCCGTCGCCGCCGAGTCCGGCCGCAAGGCGAAGACCGCGCTGCTCGCCGCGTGCCTGCGGGAGTTGGGACCGGACGAGGCACCGGCGGCCGTGGCACTCCTGTCGGGCGAGTCGCAGCGGCTGCGCACCGGCGTCGGGTACGCGGGCCTGCGCGACCTTCCGCCGCCCGCCGACGGGCCCGGCGAGCTCGGGGCGCGGGAGGTCGAGCGGGAGCTGGAGCGGATCGCCGCGGTGCACGGGGCCGGGGCGCAGGGCGAGCGGCGGCGGCTGCTGACGGAGCTGTTCGGCCGGGCGACCGAGGTCGAGCAGGGGTTCCTGCGGGCCGTGCTGGTCGGCGAGTTGCGCCAGGGCGCGCTGGACGCGGTGGTCGGGGACGCCGTCGCGCAGGCGGCCGGGGTGCCGGTCGCGGCGGTGCGGCGGGCGCTGATGTTCCGCGGCTCGGCCCGGGCGGTGGCCGCGGCGGCGCTGACCGGCGGGGTGCCCGCGCTGGCCGCGTTCCGGCTGGAGGTGGGCCGCGCGGTGCGGCCGATGCTGGCCGCGTCCGCACCCGACGTGGCCTCGGCGCTGGAGCGCACCGGCCCGGCGGCGCTGGAGTGGAAGCTGGACGGCATCCGGGTCCAGGTGCACCGGGACGGTGGGGACGTCGCCGTGTTCACCCGCAGCCTGGACGACATCACCGCGCGCGTGCCCGAGGTGGCCGAGGCGGCGCTCGCGCTGCCGCTGCGCTCGGCCGTGCTGGACGGCGAGGCGATCGCGCTCGGGCCGGACGGCCGCCCGCGCCCGTTCCAGGAGACCGCGGCGCGGACCGCCACCCGCCGGGACCCGGACCGGCTGCGGGCCGAAGTGCCGCTCAGCGCCTACTTCTTCGACCTCCTGCACCACGACGGCGAGGACCTCGTCGACCGCCCCGGCGGCGAGCGCTGGGCGGCGCTGGCCGACGTGGTGCCGCCCGGCCTGCGGGTGGCACGCACGGAGACCGGGGACCGCGCCGAGGCGCTGGCGTTCTTCCGCGACACGCTGGCCCTCGGCCACGAGGGCGTGCTGGTCAAGGACCCCGCGGCCGGGTACGCGGCCGGCCGGCGCGGCGCGGGCTGGATCAAGGTGAAGCCCCGGCACACCCTGGACCTCGTGGTGCTGGCCGCCGAGTGGGGCAGCGGCCGGCGCCGCGGCCGGCTCAGCAACCTGCACCTGGGCGCCCGGGCGGCGGGCGAGCCCGGGCTCGGCCCGTGGGTGATGCTCGGCAAGACGTTCAAGGGCCTCACCGACGAGACGCTGGCCTGGCAGACCGCCGAACTCCTCGCCCGGGAGACCGGCCGGGACGACTGGACCGTGCGGGTCCGGCCGGAACTCGTCGTGGAGATCGCCTTCGACGGCGTCCAGCGCAGCCCCCGCTACCCCGCCGGGCTGGCCCTGCGCTTCGCCCGGGTGGTGCGCTACCGGCCGGACAAGGACCCGGCCGAGGCCGACACGGTCGCCGCCGTCCGGGAGATCGCGGCCGCCGAAGGGCTGTGAGCGGGGTCGCGCCGAACCACCCTTGACAAACTGACGTCAAATCAAACCTCGTGCTGCCAAAGGTCGTTCCATCCCGGACCGAATCGGCCAATCTGCGCAAACCCGCCACGACACCCTCCGGGTGCGCCGCACCACCGGGTTAGGTTGGCAATGCCCAGGTTGGCATTGCCAACGAGCAACGAGTGCAGGAGGGAACGCCCATGAAGGTGAGCCTCGACCGGGACCGCTGCTGCAGCTCCGGCCTGTGCGTCTCGAACGCCCCGGAGATCTTCGACCAGGACGACCACGACAGTCTGGTGAGACTGCGCCGGACGACCTTCCAGCCGAGCGAGTACCCCGACCTCAGACTCGCCGCCGAACTCTGCCCGTGCGGCGCGATCACCGTCACCGAGGACACCGCCCCGGCCGACGGACCCGCCGCGACCGGCCGTTAGCCCAGCGCCTGCGCTCCACCCGACCCCACCCGGGAGATCCCCACCGCGACGCCGAGGAGTACCGCCTTGACGACCACGCCCGCGCCCACCACCCCGGTGCTGCCCGCCCCGCACGACATGCGCTGCCCGTTCAGCCCGCCGCCCGCCTACACCGACGCCGCCCGCACCGGCTCCGTCAGCCGCGCCGCCCTGCCCGACGGCACCCCCATCTGGCTCGTGACCGGCTACGCCGAGGTGCGCACCGTCCTGTCCGACCAGCGCTTCAGCGCCGACGCCCGCCACCCCGCCTTCCCCCTGTTCGCCCCCGACCGGCGTGAACTCATCGCCGAGAACCCGGCGTTCATCCGGCTCGACGACCCCGAACACGCCCGGCTGCGCCGCATGGTCACCGGGGACTTCCTGGTCAAGCGGGTCGAGGCGATGCGGCCCGAGATCCAGCAGATCGTCGACGACGCCCTCGACCGGATGACCGACGGCGTCACCGAGGCCGACCTGGTCGGCGCGTTCGCCCTCCCGGTCCCGTCGCTGGTGATCTGCCTCCTGCTCGGGGTCCCCTACGAGGACCGGGAGATGTTCCAGGCCCTCAGCGCCACGCTGCTCAACACCTCCGCCCCCAAGAAGGAGGTCGCCCGGGCCAACGACGAGATCCTCGACTACCTCGGCGGACTCGCCGCCCACAAGAAGGAGCACCCGGCCGAGGACATCCTCAGCCGCCTCGCCGCCCGGGACGACCTCACCCTGCGCGAGATCGCCTCCACCGGCGTGCTGCTCCTGATCGCCGGCCACGAGACCACCGCCAACATGATCGGGCTGTCCACCGTGCTGCTGCTCCGGCAGCCCGAGCGGATCGCGAAGCTCGCCGACCCGGCCGCCGTGCCCGGCGCGGTCGAGGAACTGCTGCGCCACACCACGATCGTCCACACCGGCCTGCCGCGCGTGGCCGTCGAGGACATCGAGCTGGACGGCACGCTCATCCGGGCCGGGGACGGCGTCTTCGCGATGCTGTCCACCGCCAACCGGGACGAGGGCATGTTCGGCGGCCCCGACCGCACCTCGCCCGACGACGTCGACCTCGACCGCGACGCCCGGCGCCACCTGGCCTTCGGCTTCGGCGTGCACCAGTGCCTCGGCCAGCCGCTGGCCCGGGCCGAGCTGCAGATCGCGCTCGCCACCCTGTTCCGCCGACTGCCCGGCCTGCGGCTCGCGGTGCCCGAGGACGAGTTGCGGTTCCGCTCCGAGAACATCATCTACGGACTGAAGTCGCTGCCCGTCACCTGGTGACCCGGCTGGCCCCCGGGCCGGGGCGGGGGCAGGCTGGAAGGGCGAACGACAGACCCGGCCTGCCGCGCCCCGTCGAGGCGTGCCCGGACCGGCCGAGGAGACGGAGCCCGCAGATGACCGACATGAGCGACCGGGCCCACGTGAGCACCGAGACCGACGAGGACGTCCGCGCCGCGGACCCCGAGGAGGGCGTCACCTCGATGCAGAACCTTCACGCGCAGGACGAGTCCCGGGCGGAAGGCGAACCCATGCTGGACGAGAACGGTACGAGCAGCAGCTGACCAGCTGACGGACGAGGGCGTGTCTTCCGGTCCGAGCCGGAAGACGCGCCCTGAGGCCGCCCGGACGTCCCGGGCGGCCTCCGGCTACCGCTGGTGTCGCTCCCGGACGGGCGGCCGACCGGCGGGGGAGGATAGGCGCATGACCGAGCACACTCAGGGCGGCGGGCGGGTCCAGCCGCCCGCGGACCCGCGCGCTTCGTGGGCGACCTGGACCACGCAGTCGATCATCAGCGGGCCCGGCGGGGTCACCACCGCCGAGGTCGGGCCGATCTCCGGCGACCTCACCGTGCACACCACGTGGGTGGACGGCGAGGCCCGGCTGACCGTCCAGTACACCGGCGCGCTGGACTGGTACACGGTGTCCGGCAGCCCCGTCCCGGCGGCGGACGAGACGACCGCGCGGGCGATCCACCAGGCGATGGTCAACGGCGTCAAGGCCGGCCGCGGCGCCGCGGCACCGCCCGTCGCGGGGTAGCCGGGCAGCGGGGAGCCGGCCAGCGGGGTAGCCGGGCAGTCGGCTACCGCGCGGCGGCGTCCCAGTAGGAGGCGTCCGCCGGACGGCGCCGGCGCAGGTCCTCGCGGACCTCGCCGGCCAGCCGTCGGGTGTCGCGCCGGTTCACGGTGGCACCGATGCCCGCGCCGACCAGCAGCGGCGTCACCGAGGGCAGCCGGCGCAGCGAGCTGCGGGTCAGCCGGCGCCGGACCTGCTGGCGCACCTCCGCGCCGAGCGCCAGCGCGGCGAAGCCCGCCGGGCGGGCCAGCAGCGTGGCGTCGACGCCCCGGCGGTTGGCCCACGCGGAGAGGTAGGCGGTGGCCCGCTGGGTGACGCTCCCGGTCGCCGGGACGCCGTAGACCTCGTGCAGCTCGGCGATCAGCTTGACCTCCACGGCCGCCACGGCGAGCGTCTCGGCCGCGATCTCCACCGGCATCGCGGGCGGCACCGGCAGCATCGCCGCCGCGCCGACACTCGCTCCGAGCGCGCCCGACGCCCTGGTCGCGCCGAGCACCAGCAGGTCGGCGAGCTGCTCGGGGTCGGCGGCGCCGGGGTGCTGGGCCCGCAGCGTGGCCAGGCTGCGGACCGGGATGCGCGGCGCGGCCCGCACGAGCTGCTCGGTGAGCGCCCGGCCGCCGATCGCGGCGCCCTTGGCGGCGGCGCGGCCACCCGTGCCGAGCCGCCGGGCGACGCCGCGCACCAGGGACCGGCCGCGGCCGCCCTCCGCCCGGTACTCGGCCACCTGCCACTCGCCGACCGGCCGCTCGGCCTCCTCGACCAGGCCGGCGAGCTCGTCCGCGAGCTGCTCGGGGACGGCGGCACCGGGCTCGGAGCGGTCCGAACGGCCGGGCTTGCGGAAGATTGCCATGCACATCCGCTACCCGGTCCGGGCGGGTGCTAGTCGGTTCGTCGCGCCCTCCGGCCCTTATGGCAGCGGCTCGGCGTGCACCGGAAGGTGCGGGGACTGGTGACCGCCGCTGGCGAGCATGCGGACCTCGCCGGCGTCGCTGATCTCGGCCCGGACGATGCCGCTCGCGTCCTCGTACACCGGATGGCCGCCCGGGCCCGTCGCGCTCGTGCGCGCGACCACGACCACGTCCTGCGGCGCCTGGGTGCCGGGGGTGCCGGGGAAGGTGAGTGCGTAACGTGTGGGCGGGTTCATCACCGACCTCCTCCTGGTACCTGTACGCCCTGCCCGCGTCCCGGGGCCGTCTCCCGGCCCGGTGGGCGGCGGTCTACGCGGTGGCCTCGGCCGTGGCCCGGGCGGAAGCGCCGCGGACCTCCAGTTCGTCGAGCAGCCGGGCGGTCGCCTCGGTGACCGCCTCGACGGCCCGGTCGAAGGCCTCCCGGTTGTGCGCGGCCGGGGCGCGGAACCCGGACACCTTCCGGACGTACTGCAGCGCGGCGGCGCGGAAGTCGTCCTCGTCGGCGTCGGGAGTCACGGGGGGTCGCAGCGTCTTGATGTTGCGGCACATGCCCCCAGTCTCCCGCGCGGGCGGCCCGCTGGCGAGCCCTTCCGACGAGCCCGTGACGTCACCCGGCGTGTCCGCCCCGGCCGGCCGCCTCCGCACCACCCCGCGTCACCGGCCCGTCATGATCGGCTTACGGGACCGTCACCCGGGCGGATTAGGATGCCGGACGAACGAATGCGCCCCGATCCGTCCGCACTTCTCCCCCGGAGCCACCCCCTTGCCTCTCGCGCTGGTCGCCCTGGCCGTCACCGCGTTCGCCATCGGCACCACCGAGTTCGCCGCCATGGGGCTCCTCCCCCAGGTGGCGGACAGCCTGCACGTCTCGATCCCCCAGGCCGGCTGGCTGATCTCCGCGTACGCCGTCGGCGTCGTGATCGGCGCTCCGCTGCTCACCGCGCTCGCCGCCGGACGCCCGCGCAAGGCGGTGCTGGTCGCCCTCGCCGGGGTCTTCGCCACCGGCAACCTGCTGTGCGCGCTCGCCCCCGACTTCTGGACGCTCGCCGCCGCCCGGCTCGTCACCGGGCTGCCGCACGGCGCGTTCTTCGGCGCCGGAGCGGTGGCCGCCGCCGAACTGGTCGCCCCCGACAAGAAGGCCCGCGCGGTCGCCGTCATGTTCTCCGGCCTGACCGTCGCCAACATCGTCGGCGTGCCCGCCGCGACCCTGCTCGGGCAGCACCTCGGCTGGCGGGCGACGATGCTCGTCGTCGTCCTCATCGCCGCCGCCGGCACGCTCGCCATCGCCCGCCTCGTGCCGCACCTGCCCTCCCCCGCCCAGTCCGGGCTCCGGCACGAGCTGCGCGCCTTCCGCAGCGGGCAGCTGTGGCTGGCGCTGGCCACCGTCGTCTTCGGGTGCGGCGGGTTCTTCGCGTGCTACAGCTACATCACGCCGCTGCTCACCGAGGTCTCCGGGTACGCCACCGGGTCCGTGACGCTGGTGCTCGCGCTGTTCGGCGTCGGGATGACGATCGGCAACGTGCTGGGCGGCTTCGCCGCCGACCGGGCGCTGCGACCGACCGTCTGCGCGGCGTTCCTGCTGCTGGCCGCCGCGCTCGGCCTCTTCGCGGTGACCGCGCACGCGGAGTGGTCGGCGGCCGTGACCGTCGTGCTGATCGGGCTGTTCGGCTTCGCGATCGTGCCGGCCGTGCAGACCCTCGTCATGCAGAAGGCGCGCAGTGCGCCGACGCTGGCCTCGGCGACCGTGCAGGGCGCGTTCAACCTGGCCAACGCCCAGGGCGCGTACTTCGGCGGCCTCGCGCTGGACGCCGGCCTCGGCTGGACCTCGCCGACCCTCGTCGGCGCCGGGCTCGCGGCGTCGGGCGCGGTGGTCGCGCTGCTCGCGTGGGCCGCCGACCGGCGCCGGCCCGCGGACGGTGCGCCCGCGGCGCCGGTGCCGGCCGGGGAGGCCCGGGAGGCCGCGGCCGTCTGGGGCACGCCTTAGCCGACGGGCTCGATGTCCCGGTGGGCGTCGGCCAGGAGCTGGTAGCCGGCGCCGTTGAGCTTGATCCCGGCCCGCTCGTCCTCGGTCAGCTCGCGCCGGACCTTCGCGGGCACACCGGCGACCAGCGAACCCGGCGGCACCTGCATCCCCTGCGGCACCACGGCACCGGCCGCGACCAGCGAACCGGCGCCGATCCGGGCGCCGTTGAGGACGGTGGCGTTCATCCCGACCAGGACGTCGTCCTCGACGGTGCAGCCGTGCAGCACCGCGTTGTGCCCGACGGAGATCCGCTCACCGACCACCAGCGGGAAGCCCGGGTCGGCGTGCAGGGTGCAGTTGTCCTGGATGTTGCTGCCCGCGCCGACCGCGATGGCCTCGGCGTCGCCGCGCAGCACCGCGCCGTACCAGACGCTCGCCCCGGCGGCGACGGTCACGTCCCCGACCACGACGGCGTTGGGTGCGACGAACGCCCCGGGATCGACGGCGGGCACCCTGCCCCCGACGGCGGCGATCAGCGGCTCTGCCATGTCTCGTCCTCCTCGTAAGGGATTTCGAGAAGGGACCTTAGCCGCCGCACGTCAGCCGCCACACGTTCCGGTGGTGATCAGCGCGTTCAGCGCCGCGGTGGCGCCCGCCTGGTCCGTCAGCTCGTACGGCGTCAGCGAGGTCGCGAACTGGCGCCCGCCGTCGGCCGATCCGAGCATCATCGTGTTGTAGCCGGGGATGCCTCCGGAGTGGCCCCAGAAGGTGCCGCACGGGGTGTCCATGCGCTGGAGGCCGAGGCCGTAGTCGTGGCCCCCGCCGCGGGCGGTGGTCTGCTGCATCGCGGCGAGTTCGGCCGGGCGCAGCAGGCGGCCGTGTTCGCGGACGGCGCCGAGGGCGGCGGTGGTGTAGCGCTTGGTGGTGAGGTCCGCGAGGGCGGCGTCGAGGGCGGCGTGGTCGGTCCGTTGATCCGCCGTGACCGACAGCCGCTCCGCGGGCCGCGCGCTCGCGGCCGGGGCGAGTGCCGCGAGCAGGCCCGCGCCGACGGCGGCCGCGACGGCGGCGCGCACGAGCGGGCGGCGCCGGGTGGGGGTGGTTGGGTCGGTGGTCATGTGCCGTCCTCCCTGGTCCCTGGCCGGGCCGGCGGGACTCGGCGCCCGTCGCTGTCCCGGCCGCTGCCACCATGGCAGTCCGGGTGCGGAGGAGTCGTCAGTCTCCGGGGGCAGGACGGCACGGGGGGCCTCCCCCCTGGGAAGGGGGCCGACCCTGAGGGGTCGCCGGAGCCGCGCCCCCGGGGTGGGGCGGGGGCGCGGCGGGGGCGCAGGTCAGGAGGCGGGGGCCTTCGTGCGGAGGACCTCGATGAAGGCGCGGAGCCAGGCGGGGTGGTCGGGCCAGGCGCGGGCGGAGACGACCACGCCGTCCACGACGGCCTCGGCGTCGACGAACTCGGCGCCCGCGGCCTTCACGTCCGGGGCGAGCGCGGGGTAGGCGGAGCTGCGGCGGCCGGCGAGGTCGCCGGTGGCGGCGCTGATCAGCGGGCCGTGGCAGATCTGCGCGACCGGCTTGTCGCCCGCGAAGAAGTGGCGGACGATGCGCTGCACCTCGGGGTCGTTGCGCAGGTACTCGGGGGCCCGGCCGCCGGGGATCACGAGCGCCACGTAGTCGGCCGGGTCGACGTCGGCGAAGGCGACGTCCGCGGGCCAGGTGTAGCCCGATTTCTCCGTGTAGGTGTCGAATCCGTCGACGAAGTCGTGCACGACGAACTGGAGGCGCTTCTTCGTCGGCGCCGCGATGTCGACCTGGTAGCCCTCCTCGCGCAGCCGCTGGTACGGGTAGAGCACCTCCAGCGACTCGGCGGCGTCCCCGGTGACGAGCAGGATCTTCGATGTCATCGCCGACATCCCTCCGTGTGATCGATCGTCAGGCACGAAACGGGCCGCGGGCCCGGTACAACCTCCCGCACCCGCCGCGGCGTTCGCAACAGGGCGCACCGGGTGAACTGCGGCGCGTGACGGTTCTCGCGCGCCCCGAAAGGGCCGTGCGCGCCGGGCCCTGGCCGTCCTAGACTCCTCACCGCACGAACCACGTTCCAAGGAGTCACATGTCGGACCGCACCACCTACCTCGTCCTGGCGGGCTACGAGAACTCGGGGCCCGAGCACTGGCAGACCCGGTGGGAAGAGGCCGAGCCGGAGGCGTTCCGTCGGGTCCAGCAGGCCGACTGGGACCGGCCGGAGGCCGGGGACTGGGTGGCCCGGGTGGACGCCGCGGTCGCGGAGGCCGCGGCGGCGGGGCCTGTGGTGCTCGTCGCGCACAGCCTCGGCTGCATCACGGCGGCGCGCTGGGTGGCCGGTGCCGCCGCGGAGCGGACGGCCGCCGTGCGGGGTGCGCTGCTGGTCGCGCCCGCCGACATCGACAACGCCGACGTCCCGGTGCTGGCGGGCTTCCGCCCGGTGGCGCTGGCGCCGTTCCCGTTCCCCGCGGTGGTGGTCGCCAGCACCGACGACCCGTGGGTGACGACCGATCGGGCGCGGGAGTTCGCCGGGGCATGGGGTGCCCGGTTCGTCGAGGCCGGGGCCCACGGGCACCTCAACTCGGCGGCCGGACTGGGAGACTGGCCGGCGGGCCGGGCACTGCTCGCCGAGCTCTGACGGCAGCGGGCCACCAAAGACGGGCAACCGAAGACGGGCAACGACACCGAGGCTCCCCCTCCGGGAGCCCTCGCACCGACGACCGGGGGGACGACGGGGGATGCGCGGACGAGTCACGCCGCGGATGCGGCGCACACTGGTGCGGGCGCTCGCGGGCGCCGGGCTGGCGGCCGTCCTGCTCTACACCGTGGGGCAGTGGGAGAGCCGCTCCGGCGGCCGGATGCAGGTCGCCGACCTGCTGAACCGGCCCGAGGCGCTGCTCGGCGCGGCGCTGGCCGCGATGATCGGCGCCGCGTGGCTGGCCGACCGGCGCAGTGCCGTGCGGTCGGCCACCCGGGCGGTCACGGTCACCGCCGGGGTGGTGTTCCTGCTCGGCGCGGTCGCCGTGCACAAGGTGTCGGCGGCGGAGACGCGCAGCCGCGAGAGCGCCCCGGCGGGGGCCGAGCGGGCGCTCGTCGTGGTGCACCGCTCGTACGGGACGGGGCCGGAGCCGGGCGAGCACTGGCAGGTGCTGCTGGAGTCCGGCAGCGGCTGGGACGCCCGCCGCTGGACGCTGGCCGACGTCGGCGGTGCGCCGGGCGACGGGCGGCTGGTGCAGGCGAGTTGGACGGGCCGGGACCGCATCACCATCGTGACGGACGCCTACCAGCGGGTGTTCACCCTCGACCCGGACACCGGCGAGCCTGTGGAGGCGCGGTAGGCGAACGGACGGAGGGCCCCGCAGGAGCGTTCCTGCGGGGCCCTCCGTCCGTCGTCCGCCATCTGCCGTCCGCCGTCCGCCCGGCTCAGCCGTCGTCGGAGTGGTCGGGTGTGGGCGTGCCGTGCGGGCGTCCGGGGCCCTGGGTCGTGCCGCCGGGGCTGCCGGAGGCGGACGGGCTACCGCTCGGGCCGGCCGGGTCGCGCTTGGGCGGCGGGTCCGGGATGTAGACGGTCGTGAAGTCGTCCTCCGGCATGGACTTCACCGCGTCGCTCATCGCCTGCCGCCAGATCGGCCCGGGGCCGGTCGCGCCGAAGACCTCCTCCTGGTAGTGGCCGCCGATCCGGATGTTCTTCATCGGCACCTTGGTGCCCGGGCTGCCCAGCCACACCGAGCCGGCCAGGTTGCCGGTGTAGCCGGTGAACCAGGCCGACTTCTTCTCGTCGGTGGTGCCGGTCTTGCCGGCGATCTGGCGGCCGTCGTCGAGGCCGAGGTCCTTGCCGGTGCCCTTCTCGGTCACGCCGAGGAGCACGGTGTTGACGACGTCCGCGGTGTTCTGGGACATCACCTGGTCGCACTTGGCGGGGGGCACGGGGACGTCCTTGCCGTCGACCGTCGAGATCCGGGTGATCGCGGCCGGCGCGCAGTACCTCCCGCGGGCGGCGAAGGTCGCGTACACGTTGGCCATGGTCAGCGGGCTGACCTCCTGCGTGCCGAGGCCGATCGCGGGCACCTCCTGGAGCGCCTCGCCGCTGGCCTTGGCCGTCACGCCCAGCTTGTTGGCCATCTGCTTGACGGCGCAGAGGCCGATCTCCTGCTCCATCTGCACGAAGTAGGTGTTGACCGACTTGGCCATGGCCTCCTTGAGCTCGTAGGGGCCGACCTCGCTCGCGCTCTCGTTCGGGATGGTGCCTTCCTTCTTGCCCTTGCTCAGGTTCTTCCACGTGCCGTTGCAAGTCGACATCGTCGGCCAGTCCATCCGGTTCGGCGCCGAGTAGGACTGGGTGGGCGGCAGCCCCGCCTCCAAGGCGGCGGCGGCCACGATGGGCTTGAAGTTGGAGCCGGGCTGGAAGCCGATGCCGCCGCCCATCACCGCGTCGACGTTGTAGTTGACGACGGTCTCGTTCTTCTCCTTCGCGAGGCCGTACGGGCGGGTCTGGGCCATCGCGAGGATGTCGCCGGTGCCGGGTTCGACCATCGTCATCGCCGCCGAGACCGGGTCGGTCACGTACACCAGGTCGGAAACGGCCTTCTGGGCGGCGGCCTGCTTCTCCGGGTCCATGGTGGTGAAGATGTTGAGGCCGCCCTGGTCCCACAGCTTCTTGCGGTCGGCGGCGCTCTTGCCGAACGCCGGGTCCTGCTTGACGACGTGGCGCACGTAGTCGCAGAAGAAGCCCATGCCCGCCCTGGCGGTGATGCAGCCGTTCTGCGGGTCGCGGTAGTTGAGGCCGAGCGGCGCGGCCTTGGCCTCCCGGGCCTGATCGGCGGTGATGTGCTTGTTCTCCACCATCTTGTCGATGACGGTGTCCCGGCGCTTCTGCGCGGCCACCGGGTGGAGCTTGGGGTCGTACTGGGACGGGTTCTGCACCAGCCCGGCGAGCATGGCCGCCTCGGGGAGGGTGAGGTCCTTGGCGTCCTTGGCGAAGTAGCGCTGGGAGGCGGCCTCGATGCCGTACGCCTGGTGCCCGTAGAAGGTGATGTTCAGGTAGTTGGTGAGGATCTGGTCCTTGGTCAGGTCCTCCTCCAGCTTGATGGCGTACTTGAGTTCCTGGATCTTGCGGCCGAGCGTCTTGCGCTGGGCCTCGGCGACCGCGACCGGGTCGTCGCCGGCCTTCTCGACGTTGACGTTCTTCACGTACTGCTGGGTGAGCGTGGAGGCGCCCTGGACGGTGGCGCCGCTCTCCGCGTTCTTGGTGATGGCCCGCAGGATGCCCTTGAGGTCGACGGCGCCGTGCTCGTAGAAGCGGGCGTCCTCGATGTCCACCTGGGCATGCCTGATCAGCGGTGACATCTGCTCGGCCGGGATGACCGTGCGGTCCCGCTCGTAGACCTTGGCGATCAGGCCGCCCTTGGCGTCGAAGATCTGCGTCGCCTGCGTCAGTGGAGGCGTCTTGAAGTCGTCGGGGATGCTCTCGAAGCTTTCCGCACCGTTCTTCGCACCCAGCCCGATCGCGCCGGCCCCGGGGAGCACGATCCCCGCGAGCAGGACGCCACCGAGCACACTGCTGCCGAGGAACGTGGCCGTGTGCCCGACCAGCCCGAGCGGAGTTTCCCGGCGCCGGGGTCGTGGCACCCACGTGTCGCCGGGGTCCGGGGCAGGTATGCGGCTCTTCCGTGACATAGCTGGAACACTACGGCCACGAAAAGCCGCTGAGGAGCGGGTGTTGGCCAAGCTTTGTCACAAAACCGCGACAGGTTCGACTCATTCGAGACGATCGGTCACACGTCCGGGCGGAGGCCGGGGCGATCACTCACGGTTTGTCGGCCCCCGCCCGGTTTGGCACGCGTGGATCATGTGCGCGTCATCCGGCCGGGCAGGTCACGTCCTCGGCGGGGAGCCGCCCGGTGAGCAGGAACGCGGTGACGGCCGCGTCGCCGCAGGCGTTGCCGTTGGCGGCGTACGCGTCGTGGCCGCCCGAGTCGATCGACACCATGCGGGCCCGCGGGCCGAACGCCTCACGGAGCTTCAGGGCACCCTGGTAGGGGGTGGCGGGGTCGCGGAGGTTCTGGGCGAGGAGCACGTTCGCCGGGCCGCGGGAGGTGACGCGGGTCGGCGGCTCGGCGGGCTTGAACGGCCAGAACGCGCACGGCATGACGTTGACGGGCATGCCGGCGGTGAGCGGGCGGGCGGCGCGCTCGGCGGCGGTGTCCCGGGCGTACGCCGCGGGGTCGGTGGGCCACGCGACGTCGTTGCACAGGGTGCCGACCGAGACGGCGATGGTGTTCTGGACGGCCTGTTCGGGCGGCGTGACCGGCGCCGGCAGCGGACGGCGCCCGAGACCGGCCAGCATCAGGCGGGCGAGGTCGGGGAACTTGGCGTCCGCGTAGAGGCTCTGCAGCATCGTCTCGCGCAGTACGTTGCCGTTCAGCTCGGCCGGGTTGGCGCCGGGCCAGGGCAGCGGCGCGCGGTCCAGGCGGGCCGCGAGGTCGAGGAAGAGCGGGCGGACCTCCTCGGGACTGTCCGCGACGCGGTCCGGGTTCCCGGGTGCCGAGGCCCACTTGGCGAAGTCGGGGAACCGGTCCTCCGCGCCGGGGCCGAAGTTGGCGAGCCAGCCGCGCTCGACGCGGGACGGGTCCGGGTCGTCGTTGCTGTCGAGGACGACCCGGTCGGTGCGCCCGGGGAACATCGTGGCGTAGACGGCGCCCGCGTACGTGCCGTACGACGTGCCCCACGCGGAGAGCCGGCGCTCGCCGAGGGCCTGGCGGACGCGGTCGATGTCGCGGGCCTCGTTGCGGGTGGAGATGCTGCGCAGCACCGGGCCGCCGTTGCGGGCGCAGGTCTCGGCGACCCGGCGGGCGGTGGCGAGGTTCTCGTCGATCGAACCGTCGGCGGCGGGCCAGGGGCGCAGCTTGACCATCGCGAGGTCGGGCGTGTCCAGGCCGCAGCCGACGGGCGTCGAGCGGCCGACGCCGCGCGGGTCGAAGCCGACCAGGTCGAAGCGGTCGAGGACGGACTGCGGCAGGTGCCGGGCCGCGCTCGTCGGGAGGTTCAGGCCGGAGCCGCCGGGCCCGCCGGGGATGGTGAGCAGCACGCCGTGGCGCTCGTCCGGCTTGGCGGCGCGGATCCGGGAGACGGCGATCGTGATCTGCTCGCCGTGCGGATCGGCGTAGTCCAGCGGCACGGTGACGGTGGCGCACTGCTGGCGGGGGTCGACGGTGCCCTGGCAGGAGGTCCAGGCGAGGCCCTGGCCCGGACGGTCGGCGGCTGCGGCCGCGGCGGGCAGGGCGGTGAGGGAGAGCGCGGCCACCGCGGCGACGGCGGCGGCCCGCTTGAGGTTCGACTTCGTGTTCGGCATGGTCAGAATTCTTCGCCGGAACGCCACTTGACCCCATCCGGCCAACCGGCCGGTCCCCGGTAGGGTAATCCCCCGCCCGGCCGCTGCGGCACGCCCACGGGTTGGTCACTGCGGTGGTCCGGCCGGTCCGGCGCCGATGATTTCGGGGGGCTGCGGCGGACCTTGGCAGCCGCGCGACTGCTGAGGAGGCGTGAGGTGGACGAGGGGACGCACGAGCACGACGACGGGCAGGAAGGTCACCAGGACGGGCACGGCAAGGAGCACGGGCACGGCGGGGCGGGGGCCGCGGCGCACGGGCACGGGCACTCCCACGGACCGGCGGCGCCCGTCTCCGCCCGCCTGCGCCGGATCATCGCCGCCGTGCTCATCCCGTTCGCGCTGGCCGTCCTGGCCGGTCTCGTGGTGCTGTGGCCCGGCGGCGTGCCGTCGCACCCGCGCACCGGGGTCGGGTTCGACCAGCAGGTCCGGCACGGCCGGGTGACCAGGGTGCAGGAACTGCCGTGCAGCGCGGTCAACCCGGCCGACCAGGGCACCTGCCGGCAGGACACCGTCGAGGTGACCACCGGTCCGGACAAGGGCCGCACCTTCGCCGTCGTCGTGCACCCGGGCGAGCCGCGGCAGTACGACGTGGGCGAGGAAGTCGTCCTCACGTACGCGCCGGACGCTCCGCCGGACCTCCAGTACAGCGTGGTCGACGTCGACCGGAACCTGCCGATGGGGGTGCTCGCGGGCGTCTTCGCGGTGGCCGTGGTCGCCGTCGGGCGGTGGCGCGGGCTGGCCGCGCTGGTCGCGCTCGCGATCAGCTTCGCGGTGCTGTCGCTGTTCATCCTGCCGGCCGTCCTGCGCGGCTCGGACCCGCTGCTGGTGGCCATCGTCGGGGCGAGCGCGATCATGCTGATCGCGCTCTACCTGTGCCACGGGCTGTCCGCCCGGACGTCGGTCGCGGTGCTCGGCACGCTCGTCTCGCTCGTCCTGATCGGCGTGCTGAGCCTGGTGTTCGCCTCCTGGGCGCACCTGACCGGCAACACGTCGGAGGAGACCGGGCTGGTCCACGACCTGTACCCGGGCATCCAGATCCGCGGCCTGCTGCTGGCCGGGTTCGTCATCGGCTCGCTCGGCGTGCTCTTCGACGTGACGGTCACCCAGACCTCGGCGATCTGGGAGCTGCACGCGGCCGACCCCGGCATGGGTGTGCGCAAGCTCTACCGGACGGGCATGCGGATCGGCCGCGACCACATCGCGTCCACCGTCAACACCCTGGTGCTTGCGTACGCGGGCGCGGCGCTGCCGCTGCTCCTGCTGTTCTCGATCGCGCACCGCAACGTGATCGACGTGGCGACGAGCGAGCTGGTCGCCGAGGAGATCGCGCGGACCCTCGTCGGCAGCATCGGGCTCGTCGCCTCCGTGCCGGTGACCACCGCGCTGGCCGCGCTGATCGCCGCGGCCGACCACCCGGGGGCGGCGGCGCGCGGCGGTCGGCACCGGCACGCGTAGGGGCTCTACAGGCCCAGCAGCGCCGGGTCTGAGGCGGCGGCGCGCAGCGCCTCGCGGGGGTCGGCGACCAGCCGGCGCTCCGTCAGGTCGAGGATGCCGCCGACACCGGTGACCTCGGCCGCGACGACGCCGTCGGTGCGGGTGATGCGCTGCACCACCTGGAAGGTCTTGCCGTCGCGCCACACGAACGCGCAGCTCACGTCGACGGTGTCGCCGGCGCGCAGCTCGCGCAGGTACCTGACGGTCGTCTCCAGCACCACCGGGCCGACGCCCTTGGCGACCAGCTCGGCCTGGCGGATGCCGGCGGCCCGGAGGTACTCCCAGCGGGCGTGTTCGGCGTACTGGAGGTAGACGGACTGGTTGAGGTGGCCCTGGGTGTCGGTCTCGTACCCGCGGACCGTCACCCGCGTCGTGAAGTCGTGATCGGTCATGGTCGGCACGCTACTCCGGGGGCCGGCGGGGCCACCGTGTGGCGTCGGTCACCAGGGGCTCACGGGAGGAGGTCGAGGAGCGGGGCGAGGGCGGCCGGGCGGCGGTCGACCGGCAGGTGGTCGACGGGGTGGAACGCGCAGCCGAGGGCCGTCGCGCCGCCGTCGCAGGTGCGGTCGTCGCCGACCATCAGGACGTCGGCCGGCGCGAGGCCGAGCCGTGCGCAGGCCGCTTCGAAGATGACCGGGTCCGGCTTCTGCGCGCCGACCTCGACGGACAGGACGTAGACGTCGACGAGCTCGTCCAGGCCGTGCGCGCGGAAGACCGGGCGCAGGTCCCAGCCGATGTTGCTGACCACGGCCACCGGGACGCCGCGGCGGCGCAGCTCGCGCAGCGTCGGTTCGGCGTCGGGGTAGGGCTGCCAGCTGGCCGGGGCCATGTGCGTGTCGTAGAGGGTGTCGACGTCGAGCCCGGCGGGCGGCTCGGCGGCGCGGGCCAGCGCGGTGTACGCGCTCCGGTGCAGCTCGGCGCTCAAGTCCCGGACGTCCCAGGCCTCCTGGACGTCCGCCGGGATCCGCCGGGGCGCCACGCCGCCCGGCAGGGCGCCGAACTCCTCCAGGCGGGCGACCAGTTCGGCCCGCTCCCGGTCGGTCAGCGCCGGGCCGGCGGCGGCCGTGTGGGCGTCGAGCCACCGGGCGGTGGAGACGACGCGGAAGAGCGTCCCGGAGAAGTCGAACATCACGCCTTTGGTCACGCCGCCGAGACTACCGGGCACCGGGGGCGGGCTCGCCGGCGTCCGGCGGTTCGACGGCGGACGTTCAGCGGACGGACATGTCGCCCTACGGGAGGGTGAGGATCCGCGGGCCGTCCTCGGTGATGGCGACGGTGTGTTCGATGTGGGCGGCGCGGGCGCCGTCCGTGGTGCGGAGCGTCCAGCCGTCGGGGTCGGTGGCGTAGTCGTCCCGGCCGCCGGCGATGAGCATGGGCTCGATGGCCAGCACCAGGCCCGGGCGCAGCGGGTAGCCCCGGCCTGGGCGGCCCTCGTTGGGCACGTGCGGGTCCTCGTGCATGCGGCGTCCGATGCCGTGGCCGCCGTAGCCGTCCAGCAGGCCGTAGCGGGCGCTCCGGGCGACGGTGCCGACGGCGTGCCCGATGTCGCCGGTGCGGTTGCCCGCGACGGCGGCGGCGATCCCGGCCTCCAGGGCGCGGCGGGTGGTGTCGATCAGCGCGGTGTCCTCGGGCCGGGCGGTGCCGACGGTGAAGCTGACGGCCGCGTCGCCCGCCCAGCCGTCGAGGAGAGCGCCGCAGTCGATGCTGACGAGGTCGCCGTCGCGCAGCCGGTAGCCGTCGGGGATCCCGTGGACGACGGCGTCGTTCACCGAGGCGCAGATGACGGCCGGGAACGGGACGGACGCGAAGGAGGGCCGGTACCCGAGGAACGGCGAGGTGGCCCCGGCCGCCCGCAGCACTCCTCGCGCGATCTCGTCCAGCTCCAGCAGGCTCACCCCGACCGCCGCTTCGGCCTGCATGGCGGCGTGGGCATTGGCGACGACGCGGCCGGCTTCGCGCATCGCGGCGAGGGCGGCGTCGGACTTGATCTCGACCATGGGGGTGGGGCGTCCTCTCGGAATCCAATTCTTATACCGGTATTTGTATCACGGTCGAGGGCGGGAAAGGGACACCTCTCCGCCCGGGAAGGCTTAGGATCGGCAGCATGGTGAGGACTCCGCTGACCCCGTGGGAGCGCGAGCGCGGCGAGCGCTTCGGGGCGTTGCTGCGCGAGGCGCGCGGCACGCGCAGCATGGTCGAGGTGGCCGCGTCGGCGGGGATCTCGGCGGAGACGCTGCGCAAGATCGAGACCGGCCGGGCGCCGACGCCGTCGTTCTTCACGATCGCCGCGCTCGCCTACGCGCTCGACCTCTCGCTCGACGAGATCGCCGCGGCCTGCGCGCTGCCGGAGGACGGCGAGGCGCTGTCGGCGTGAACGCGGACGCCCGCCCGGGCGCAGGTGCACCGGGCGGGCGTCGCCTTCGGATCGACGGAGGGCGTCAGCCGACCGAGCTGTTGTAGCTGTCGATCGCCGGCTGCAGCTCCTTGGCCGCGTCGGCGAGCGCCTGCTGCGCCGTCTTCGAGCCCTTGATCGTCTGCTCGATGGCCGTCTCGACGCCCTTGCGCGCCTGCGGCATCACACCGAGCAGGCAGCCGGCCGTGGCCGGGGTCGGCTTGGTGGCCTTCAGCTGGTCGATGGCGGTCTGGAACTGCGGGTACTTGGCCACCCACTCCTTGTCCTTGGGGTCGTCCAGGGACTTGGTGTTCACCGGGAAGTAGCCGGTGCCGCTGTGCCAGGCGGCCTGCTGCTCCGGCGAGGTCAGGAACTTCTCGAACTCCCAGGAGGCGCGCTTCTCGGCGTCCGAGTGGCCGGGACCGCTGATCCACAGCGAGGCGCCGCCGATCACCGGGCCGCCCTGGTCGCCCGCGGCGACCTTCGGGAAGGCGGCGGTGCCCACGGTGAACTTGGCCGCCTGGGTGTAGCCGCTCAGGACGCCGGTGGACTCCAGGTGCATCGCGACGGTGCCGGCCTTGAACGCGGCCTGGGCGTCGTCGGTGTTGCGCCCGGTGTTGGCCGCGTAGCCGTTCTTGACCAGGTCGGCCCACCACTGGACGATCTGCGCGCCCTGGGCGGAGTCGAAGACGACCTTGCCGGCCTTGTTGCTGCGCCCGTTGTCCTGGTCGCAGTACATCGTGCCGGACTCGGCCAGCAGCTGCTCGACGAACCAGCCGTAGATGGCGGCGCCGAAGCCGTAGCGCACCGTCTGGCCGCTCGCGTCCTTCTTGGTCAGCTTCTGCGCGAGGTCGCCGAGTTCGGCGAGGTTCGTCGGCGGCTTGGCCGGGTCGAGGCCGGCCTCCTTGAAGGCGTCGGTGTTCAGGTAGAGCAGCGGCATCGAGGAGTTGAACGGCATGCTCTGGAGCTTGCCGCCGGCCGAGTAGTAGTTGCGGATGTTCGGGTCGAGGTCGGCGAGCGAGTAGCCGTCCTTGTCCGCGAAGGCCTGGGCGGGGACCGTCTGCTTGGAGTCGATCATGAAGCGGGTCCCGATGTCGTAGACCTGCACGACGGCGGGGGTGCCCTTCTGCTGCACCGCGGCCTTGTACTTGGCGACCAGGTCGTCGTACTTGCCCTGGAACTCCGCCTTGACCTCGATCTTGCCCTGGTGGGCCGCGTTGAACTGGCTCACCAGGCCGTTCAGCACGTCGGCGTTCTTGCCGGTCATCGAGTGCCAGAACTCGACGGTGGTGACGCCGGATGCCTGGTCGAGGGCCTGGGCGCCGGGGGCCGCCGCGTCACCGGAGCCGCCGGAGCCCGACGTCGAGCCGCTGGAGCTGCAGGCGGTCAGGGACAGGCCGGCCACCAGCAGGGCCGCGAGCGCGCGTGCACTCTTCTTCACGGGGGTTCTCTCTCTGTGGGGTGCGGGAGGGACGGACGAGCTGATCAGCGCACGGCGCCCGCGGTCAGGCCGCGGACGATGAACCGCTGGCCGAAGACCACCAGGGCGAGGGTCGGCAGCAGCGAGAGGACGACGCCGGCGAGGATCAGGCCGGGGTCGGACATCTCGGAGTCGCGCAGCGAGGTCAGACCGATCTGCAGCGTCTGCATGTTCGCCGTGCGGGTGATGATGAGCGGCCAGAAGTACTGGTTCCAGGCGGACAGGAACACGTAGATCGACAACGCCGCCAGGGCCGGCTTGTTGAGCGGGACGGCGATCTTCCACAGGAAGCGCCAGTGGCCGGCGCCGTCGATCCGGGCCGCGTCGCGCAGCTCGGCGGGCAGCTGGCGGAAGGACTGCCGCAGCATGAACGTGCCGAAGCCGGAGGCGAGGAACGGCAGCACCAGGCCGAAGTAGGTGTTGCCGAGGCCCCAGTCCGACAGCGTCAGGTAGTTGGGGATGATGATGGCCTCCCAGGGGACCATCAGCGTCGCCAGGAACACCCCGAACACCACGGCCCGCGCCCGGATCGGCAGGAAGACGAAGGCGTACGCGGCCAGGATCGAGGTGAACAGCTGGGCCAGGGTGATGGCCGTCGCCGTGATCGCCGAGTTGGCGTACTGGCGGGCCAGCGGGATGGTCTCGACGGCGCCGGAGAAGTTCCGCCCGGTGACGGAGTGGGGCACCAGCGCCGGCGGGTACGAGGAGAGTTCGGACGGGCCCATGAAGGCGCCGGCCACCGCGTAGTACACCGGGAAGGCCACGGTGACGACGGCGACGGCGAGCACCAGGTAGACGGCGGCGCGGGCGAGCAGCTCGCGCGGGGACCGGCCGGCCAGGACGCCCGTGCGGCGACGGGGCTCGGCGGCCTCCGTGACGACAGTGGTCATGCGTAGTGCACCTTCCGCTCCAGGACGCCGAACTGGACGGCCGTGCAGGCGAGGACGACCAGGAGCAGCACGACGGCCTGCGCGCTCGCGGTGCCGAAGTCGCTGGAGCCGTACGCGAACGCCTTCTCGTAGACGGAGTAGACGAGCGTGCGCGTGGCGCCGTCCGGACCGCCCTTGGTGAGGATGTGGATCTGGCCGAAGCTCTGCAGCGAGTGGACGGTGGAGACCACGGTGAGGAAGAACAGGTGCGGGCCGAGCATCGGCACGGTGATCGAACGGGCCAGCCGCAGGCCGGTCGCGCCGTCCAGCCGCGCCGCCTCCATGATCTCGCCGGGGATCGATCCGACGCCGGCCGAGAGCACCAGGACGTTGTAGCCGAGGTTCATCCACACGGTCGTGGCGGCGACGGACACCAGCGCGTACCGGTCGTCGGTGAGCCAGCCCACCGGGCCGAGGCCGACGTGCGAGAGCAGACCGTTGATCACCCCGCTCGCGGGGTTGAAGAACACCGCGAAGACCACGGACGCGCTGGCCACCGAGAAGGCGAACGGCAGCGCGAACGCGGACCGCAGCAGCCGCACACCGCGGATCCGGTTCTCCAGGAGCAGCACCAGCACGAGCGCGCCGAGGACCCCGGGCACGACGGTGAGCAGCGTAAACAGGGCGGTGGTGACCAGTGTGCGGCCGAAGTCGGCGGAGCTCAGCAGGTCGGTGTAGTGCTGAAACCCGACGTAGCGGGAGGGCGCGCCGAACAGGTCGTTGGCGTGGGCGCTCAGGTAGAGGGTCCGCCCCAGCGGGTAGCCGATGAACAGGACGAAGACGGCCAGCGAGGGCAGCAGGAAGGCCCAGGCGAGGCCGTGTTCGCCCCAGCGGCGGCTGCGCCGCGGGTGGGGCGCGGGGTGCGGTGCGGTCGGCATGGGTGAGCGCGTCCGCCTTTCGTGATGTCGGTTCCGGCCGAAACCGTGTCCTGCCCGTGCGACGCGCCGGGAACCCTGCGGTGATCAACCGGTGACCACGGGATTACGCGTTCGCGTCAAATCCGGACGGTCGTGCGCGGAGCAGCGTTCGGGCCGTCGGTGGTGCGGCGTACGGTTCCCACGTGAACGACGGGATCGTCGACGTGCGGGCCGGAATGGCCGAAACCTTGCGGGGGCGGGAGGGCGCCTGGGCGTTCGTCAGGCCCGGCCGGACGCACTGGTGCTCGTGATCGAGGACGACCTCATCGCGGCCAGGGCCCGTACGGAGGAAGCGTTGAACGCGCTTTGAAAATGCTGCGGCCCAACGGCCCGGCGTGGCCGGACCGTTGGGCCGTGGTGCGCTCGTCAGGCCGTGACGCCGCCGTCGAGGACGAGGTCGGCGCCGACGGTGTACCCGGCCTCGGGCGAGGCGAGGTAGAGGACCGCGGCGGCGGCCTCCTCGACCGAACCCGTCCGGCCCAGCGGGACGGCGTCCTTCATCCGCTCGGCCTTGTCCGCGGCGCTCTCCCCGGGGCGGGTGGACATCGTCGTCTCCACCGGGCCGGGGCTCACCAGGTTGATCCGCACGCCGTCCGCGATGTGGTCGCGGGCGGCGGCCCGGGTGATCGCGGTGACGGCGGCCTTGCTGGCGGCATAGGCACCGAGGCCGGCGACGCGCTGGTGCACGCCGATGTTGGAGGAGATGTTGACGATCGCGCCGCCGCCGTTGGCGCGCAGGTGGGCGATCTGGTGCTTCATCGCGAGGAAGGTGCCGGTCAGGTTGATGCCGATGACGCGGTCCCACTCGGCCTCGTCGATGTCGGCGACCGGGCCGGCGCCGCCGAACACGCCCGCGTTGTTGACGGCGACGTCCAGTGCGCCGAGGTGCTCGACGGTCTCACGGACCAGCCGGGCCGCGTCCGCGCCGTCCGTGACGTCGCCGGTGAGCGCGACGGCCTTGCCGCCCTCGCGCTCGATCAGCTCGACGGTCTCGGCGAGCGGGCCCCCGGTGCGGCCCGCGACGGCGACCCGGGCGCCCTCCCGGGCGAAGGCGAGCGCGACCGCGCGCCCGATGCCGGTGCCGCCGCCGGTGACGAGGACGGCGCGGTCGGCGAAGCGCTTGCTCATGACGTGAACTCCTTGATGTGGATCGTGCTTTCGGATGACTTGGTGGTGCGGGTAGTGCGGGTAGTGCGGGTGAAGCGGGGCAGCGTCGCGACCGCGGCGCCGGTGAGCGCCAGGGCGGCGGCGCCGGCCGCGAAGGCCGCCGCGTAGCCGCCGACGACGGTCGGCCGGGTGGCGGCGAGCGCCATCAGGGCGGCGACGCCGGCCGTGGGGCCGAGTTCCATCGCCGTGTTGAACAGGCCGGCGGCGAGGCCGGTCCGCTCGGGCGGCACCCCGCCGGTGGCGAGGACGGCCGCGCCGGCGAAGGCCGGTCCGGCCCCGGCGGGCAGGAGGAGCAGGCCGGGCAGCAGCCCGACGGCGTACCCGCTGCCGGGTGCGAGGCCGGCCAGCAGGGCGAGGCCCGTCGCCGCCACGGCCAGGCCGCCCGCGGTGACCGTGACGGCGCCGTACCGGGCCGTCAGCGGCGCGGCGAGGCGGCCGGCGAGCACCAACGCTGCCGCGTACGGGAGGAAGGCGGCCGAGGTGGCCAACACGCCCCAGTCGCGGACCTGTTGGAGGTAGAGGGCGAGCAGCAGGAAGGTCAGCGCGGTGCCGGTGGCGGTCACCATGACGGCGGCGAGCGCGGTGGCGCGGCGGCGGTCGGCCAGGAAGCCGGGCGGCAGCAGCGGGTCGACGGCGCGCCGTTCGGCGGCGGCGAAGGCGAGGAGCAGGACGAGCCCGGCGGCGAGCGGGGCGAGCACGACGGACGTGCCCCAGCCGTGGTCGGTGGACGCGACCAGACCGTAACTGGCCGCGCACACACCGGCGGTGGCGAGGACGGCACCCCGCAGGTCCAGGCCCGGCCCGGACCCACGACCGGACTCGGCGGGCGGCAGGCCACCGGAGCGCACCAGGGCCAGGGCCGCGACCAGCACGGGCACGGCGAACGGCCAGCGCCAGGACGCCCACGCCGTGACCACGCCCGAGACCAGGCTCCCCGCGGTCGCCCCGAGCACCGAGAGCCCGCCCCACGTCGCCATCGCCCGGCGGTAGTCGGCGGCCCCCGGGTGCAGCGCCCGGACCACCGCGACCGCCGCCGGGGCGACCAGCGCCGCACCGGCACCCTGGCCGAACCGGCCCGCCAACAGCGCGGCGAAGCCGGGCGCGACGGCGCAGGCGGCGGAGGCCGCGCCGAACAGGGCGAGCCCGGCCCGTAACACGCGGCGCCCGCCGTACCGGTCGGCGAGCCGCCCGCCGAGCAGGAGCAGCGAGCTGAACGAGAGCCCGTAGGCCGCGCTCAGCACCAGCACGCCGGACGGGCCGAGCCCGAACTGCCGCGCCACCAAGGGCAGCGGGACGGTGAGGAGCATGAGCGTGAAGATCAGCGCGACCTGGACGGCGCCGAGCAGCGCGAAGCCTGTTCGCGCCGTTGCCATTGCCGCTGCCATTGCCGTTGCCTTCGCCGGAGCCCGAGAGCCCGGCATGGACAACCCCCTCATGACCACTCCCCCTATGTAGACCGTTCGGTTCAGAATAAGGACACAAAAAGGCCGCGCGGCCGCCACCCCGCGACCTCGGTCAGCCCAGCAGCACGAGCGCCTGCTCGGCGGCGTCCCGCACGCGCGCCGACCCGTCCGCGACCTTGCCCATCACGCGCATGCCCTGCATCAGCACCATGAGCGTCCGCGCCAGCGCCCGGGGGTCGCGCCCCTCGGACAGCTCCCCCTGCGCCTCGGCGCGCACGAGCGCGGCGGTCAGCAGCGCCTCCAGGTGGCCGAGGCTCGCCTCCACCCGGCGCGCGGCCGACGGGTCGTGCGGCGCCAGTTCGACCGCCGTGTTGACGACGAAGCAGCCGCGCTCCCGCTCGCTCCCGGTGGATTCCGCCGCGTACCGGCGGACCACCGCGCGGACCGCCGGCAGCACCGGCCCGGGCCGGGAGAGCTCGGCGAGCAGCACCGGGTCGGTCTGCTCGCCGTAGCGCTCCAGCGCGCGCAGGTACAGCTCGTGCTTGCTGCCGAACGTGGCGTACAGGCTCGCGCGGCCGATCCCGAGCCCCTCGACCAGGTCGGCCATGGACGTGGCCTCGTAGCCGCGCCGCCAGAACAGCTCCAGGGCCGCCTGCAGCGCCGCGTCCGGGTCGAATTCCTTCGTTCGCGCCATGGTGGAACGCTAAACCTTTCTGGACCGCTCGGTCAATATAGAAGTTTGCAAGGGGCTCATCCGACTCTTCTCCTGCCGATCGACGGCCGGCCCGCACGCCGGCCGACTTGACGGAATTCGCCAGAGTCGAGGGGAATCTGACGGACCATTGTCAAGTGGACTAGACCATAGCTACCCTTGCCGACCACCCCTCCTCCCCCACACCAGGAGGCGTTGCCCCATGTCCGTGCACTTCCCCACCACCCCGCGCGCCGTGACCGACACCACCCGCCCGCTCGCCCTGGCGGCCTTCCGGGTCGTCGTCGGCCTGCTCTTCGCCTGCCACGGCGCCGCCTCCCTGTTCGGCGTCCTCGGCGGCGCCAAGGGCGGCGGCACCGTCCCGTTCGGCCAGTGGCCGGGCTGGTGGGCCGCCCTGATCCAGCTGGCCGGCGGCCTCCTCGTCGCGGTCGGCCTCGGCACCCGCTGGGCCGCGCTGCTCTGCTCCGGCTCGATGGCCTACGCCTACTTCACCGTCCACCAGCAGCACGCGCTGCTCCCGCTGCAGAACGGCGGCGAGCCGTCCGTCATGTTCTGCTGGGCGTTCCTCGCCATCGCCGCCATCGGCTCCGGCCCGTACGCCCTGGACCGGCTCCTGCCGGGCCGGGCCCAGGCCGCCGACCACGCCACGGAGCCGGCGGCGGAGCGCGCCCGGGTGAGCCAGCCCTGACCGTTCTCCGCGAGGTGCCGGCCGGGCTAGGACCGCTCCCCCTCCGCGAGGTGCCGTTCGACGGACGCGACCTTGGCGGTGAGGCCGTCGGTGACGCCGGCCCGGTCGTCGATCTTGATGACCGTGCTCACCCGGCCGCTGTAGGCCTTCACCGCCTCGATCGCCGCCCTGATCACCGGCATCACCTCGTCCCACTCCCCCTCGACGCTGGTGAACATCGCGTCCGTGCGGTTGGGCAGCCCGCTCGCCCGCACGACGCGGACGGCGGCGGCGACCGCCTCCCCCACGTCCTCGCCGATGCCCAACGGGGTGACCGAAAACGCAGCGATCACGGCTGCACTCCTCTCGAACGGCACTGGTGCGCGGGGGGGGGCGCGCCCCGGCGCCGCCCCCGCGCCGCCCCAAGAGCCCCCCTCCCCCGCGCCCCCACCCACACCCCCAAAAATTTTCGATTTTGTTTACCCCACAATTAAAACTCAAAAAATTTGAGCCATATTTTGGGGCCCCCCACCAAAGCGCCCCACCCCAAGG